>LUZV01000078.1 GCA_001603765.1 Anaerolineales bacterium Chloro_02
TCCCTCTACTGGAACATTTAAACGCCCATCAACGTTTATACTTAACACAGGACAAGTAGTTCATCATTGAATGTTGCCCTAGAAATTGAGGAAAAATGAAAAGATTAATATTTGCAATTTTGCTTTTAGGGTTGATGGCTGGCTGCAGCTTTCCGCAGGCGACCATATCACCCTCTGATTCGCAGACACAGATCGCGCTATTTGCGCAGGCAACCCTGACCAAAGCCGCTGTCGAAGCCCAGGCGCAGCAAACCGCGACAGCCGCTGTTGCTCAACCGACCCACACTGAAACCAGCGCCCCAACCGCCACTGCTGTTCCACCTACCGCCACCGCGCAGCCCACCATTCCCCCGATCATTTTGGTCACGCCTATTCAACCTCTTACTCCAATAGCGCCCACAACCGCGCCCGGTCAGGCGACCCGCATTAGTTTTGCCCTTGGTACAACTAACGCTTCTTCTGAAGGTCAACTGGCAGCAAACACCACCAAGCGCTTTGTCTTTACGGCGGATAAAAATCAACTGATGGATATTTCTCTCAGCAGTGGCAGCACTGCCTACATCGCCATCACAAGCCCCAGCGGCAAAAAACTGGTTACGTTTGACCAGGGATGGACCTGGTATCGGGATTACATCTCCGAGAAGGGTGATTGGTATATCGATATCAAAGCCGGCGCCTACGACACCAGCTATTCCCTCTACCTGGCAATCCCACAGCGCCTGACGTTTGCTTCCGGCACTTCGAGCCTGACGGCAAAAGCGACCATTCCAGCGGGCAGAGTGCACAATTTCATCGCCTGGGCGAATAAAGGGCAGACCATCAAAGTTAGTGTCGAACCTGGAACGAACTTCAAACTTTCAATTTGGAATGTCAGCGGAACGGTCATTCTTTCTGGAATGGGTGATTCAAGCTCCTATGAGGGTGTGCTCCCGGAAGCTGGAGATTACTTCATCAATGTAACATCCGGAGCAGCCAGCTCCACGCAAATCACTCTGAATCTGTCCATCAAGTAACTTTAATTTACCTAATAAAAGCCCTGGCGCCCCAGGGCTTTTATTATCTCTGCTGTTGCCGGTGGGCGAAAACGTATTGCTGCTGAAATTGAGTTTCAACGGCAAAGGGAATAAAGCGCCGAACCCACTCAATTGAAGCCGCGCCTGAAAGCCCCAGCAAGTCCTGCGCAAGGCAAGCCGCAAAAATCCCTGTGCGTCCGATCCCGGCATGACAGTGAATGACAACGTTTTTCCCTTGTTGGATGAGCTCCTCAGCCCGGGATAACGATGCGTCCCATGTGCCGTAAGGAGGCGCTGAAAAATCAGGGACTGGATCGTAAATCACTTCTATCCCCATTTGTTCATAGATCGGAAGCAATTCTCTGCCGCTGTGCCGCACGTGTTCTTCGACAGAATTTAACACAACCGCGGCATCAATTTTTGCCTCTTTGTAGAGCTCTAAAACCTGATCATCCGGGTCAAACATCTTGCTGCCGGGAGTTGGCGAGCGGAAAACCCGCCCCGGTTGCCCAAATGGCAGCTCCGTGAAGAGCGTGGGTTTGGGTTGGACCAACTCATCCGGCAAATCGACATCACCGTTAGGTAGAAGCCCAAGCTGATAGATTTTGCGCACAGCCGCCACCGGCAGCCGTCCATAAAGGTGCGGAAAAGGCATCTCTCCGCCTTCAAGGTTCTCATAAATCAGCTCAGCGTTCGTCAATTGCGGGTCAATTTCGAGCACAATCAACTGCGGTGTGCCGCGAAAGAATCGGTTAGCAGTAGACTTGATCTGATAATGGTCGGAGCAGTGGATAAAGCCGTCCTTTTCGAACATTACGGGTGTGTACACCCCTTCAATTTGAGCTTTTTGCCATTCTGGCTGTGTGGTCAGGTGATAGATCATAATAAACCTCAAAAAATAAGTTGGATAACTATAACTCATCTTTACCCAGAGCGGCAAATCCAGTAACGTCATTCCAGTTGAAACCCATCAGCGCCATTCCTGCTCATAAATCCAGGCGAGATGAAACACGGGCAAAAAAACTGCCGATCAAAATTGTGTTGCGTGATATACTTATCGCGTGAGGTTTCGGGCTGGAATTTTGGTCTGAAAACCTGTGTGAGGAGAAGTTTGATGCGAGTTTATGTCGATCCCGAGCTTTGTATTGGCTGTGGGATTTGCGAGGGCGAAGCCCCCGCTGTTTTCAGCCTTGCTGCCAGTTCTGTGGCGGAGGTAGTTATGGACCCCGTGGAGGCAGATCACGAAGAAGCTGCCCTTTTGGCGCTAAAGGATTGCCCCGAAAACGCCATTAGTGTTATAGAATCAGAAACTACAGCGTCACCTGCAGCGGATAGCGCCGATGATGCTGAGGAATCACCAACCGATTATATTCTTGAAAGGAAAAAAGAAATGAAAGCTATTGTTGATCAGGATCTCTGCATTGGCTGCGGCATCTGTGAAGGAATCGTACCCGAGGTTTTCAGCCTCCAGAATGAGCCCTACGCGGAAGTTTTGCTGGACCCGATCCCCGAAGAGTTTCAGGATGCCACCCGCGAAGCCGCGGAAGAATGCCCTGAAAGCGCAATCAGCATCGAGTAGAGTTTAGCTCAACACATAAACCGCCCCTTTTCATGGGGCGGTTTTTCTTTATCCATCAAATGAGCGGGCAGGGATACAAAAAGCCTGATAAACAAGCCTTATCGATAAAACAGAAGTGAATTTTCAACCGGCATTTTGCGTTAGCGGCAAAGCCCGGTCAACGCGAGCGGAGAGCAGTAATATCATCACTAAGTTGCGATAAGGAACTATCTTCGCCCTATATCTCGCCCCACACTGCCAGGCATACGGAGTAAAATTCAGGCAGGCGGTTTGGGGAGCCGCAAAGAAACGAAGGAGTTCATTATGACCACCAACAATTTCCAACCTGTTTATGCTTATCAAAAAACGCTTAAATCACATGGGCAAGCCCTGACGACCTATTTCGATAAAAAAGGTCGGGTGCAAAAGGTTGAGGCTCTCACCGATAACAGCGAAATTGACCATGTCATTCCTTTAGCCAGCATTATCGACCATACGGTGCTCAAACCGGACGCCACCGCGGAGCAGATCGCGATCCTTTGCGAACAAGCCATGGAATACCATTTTGGCGCAGTGTGTGTCAACAGTTATTGGGTCGCCTATTGTAAAGCCGCGCTTGCCGGCTCAAACGTCAAAGTTGGGGCTACCATCGGTTTTCCGCTCGGCGCCATGTCTACCAGCGCCAAGGTTTATGAAACCAAGCGCTCCATCAAAGACGGCGCGGTTGAGATTGACATGGTGATAAACGTCGGCGAGTTGAAGTCGCGCAATCTGGCGGCTGTTGCTAACGATATCCGCGAGGTTGTGCGCGCGGCGCATAAGATGGGCGCGATTGTTAAAGTCATTCTCGAAACTTGCCTGCTAACCGATGAGGAAAAGGTTACCGCTTGCCTGCTGGCAAAAGAAGCTGGGGCAGACTTTGTGAAAACATCCACCGGTTTTTCTAGCGGCGGCGCGACGGTTGACGATGTGCGCCTGATGCGCAGCGTGGTTGGCCCGGAAATGGGTGTAAAGGCTTCCGGCGGGATCCGCAGCCTGGCAGACGCGCAGGCGATGATCGCGGCGGGCGCGACGCGCATCGGCACCAGCAGTGGAATAAAAATGGCTGAGGAGTTGGCAGCTCAGCAAGCCTGATCTCTAACGAGGCTCTCAGTTTCACCTGATGGCTGGGTCTTAGGGGCAAACAGCTCTCTCGTGTGCGGGAGTTAGACGAGCACTTAACCAGCCCGCTTAGCGTTTTTCCACGTGAGCCTGATCAGATAAACAAAGAAACCCTCTGACCGTTTGGGGCAGAGGGTTTCTTTGTGCTATCAATCATTCCTTTTCAGGCATGTCGCGGCTGGCAATCACATCCACGCCTGTGCCGATGACATTCGGGATGATCACATCCTCCGCCTTGATGGGCGCCTTCACCTCAACCGCCCGGATGGCGCTGAGCACATCGCCAATCCGCCGCTTGGGAATGCTTCCCTTGGTGTAAACCGGCAAAAGCGGATGTAAACCACCCAGCACCTTAACCGTGCTGGCAACCATGCGCTGCGGAGCGGTGGCTTCCTGGCGACCGTAAGTTTCACCGCGCCGGCAGCGGTGCCCCAACACCTTGACCACCTCTTCACCTTCCATGCGAACAATCAACTTGCAGCCCATCGGGCAAGCAGTACAGATAAAGTTCTTTTCTTCCATAGCTATGCCTCCGCCTTGGGGTACACATCCACCGTCAGGCTAATTGCTTCCCGCACAGCATCCGCCATTGACGGTTTGAGCAGGATCGTGACCATCTCACCGGGGCGGGCATAGCGCTCAGAGCGGCGCACAATGCTCTTGTTTTCATCGCGCACCTCCAGCCAGACGTCCTCTTCGATCGGTTTGGTCACCCGCAGTTGAAGCTGAACGTCGCCGCGTTGTAGTGCTCTTCGGTCGAGCTTGTGAGGAACCACGTAGCGCACATTCCTCCCCGCTTTGACCGGAATGTAGTCGACTTCGGACTGGCTTTCGGTTAGGGCGTACTTCGCGGCGTTCATGCCGGCAGTATCGCCCGCGATTGAAACATAATCCACCAGATCGTATACATGCACCACGTTCCCCGCGGCAAAGATACCCGGCACGTTGGTCTGAAAGCGTTCATCCACAAAAGGTCCGCCGGTAACGGGGTCCAGCAGCACGCCTGCCTTTTTGGAAAGCTCATTCTCGGGAATAAGCCCTACTGATAGCAGCAGCGTGTCGCACGGGACGATCTCCTCAGTGCCGGGGATGAAATTCCAGCGTTCATCCACCGCCACCGACTCAATCGCCTCCACACGGTTTTTGCCGATCACGCGTTTGATGGTGTGCTGCAGCTGGAGCGGGATGTCCCAGTCCTGAAGGCACTGCACATAATTGCGGCTCAGCCCACTTAAGTAAGATTGAATTTCGAGCACGCGCGACACTTTCGCCCCCTCAAAAGTCAACCTGCGCGCCATGATCATTCCGATATCGCCCGAGCCGAGGATGACAAAGTTCTTACCGGGCATATAGCCTTCAACATTAACCCAGCGCTGCGCGGTGCCGGCTGTGTAGACTCCGTTGGGGCGCATACCTGGGATGCGGACCTGCGCCCGCGTGCGTTCGCGGCAGCCCATCGCCAGCACGATCGCGCGCGCGTCCAGCGCGAAATAACCGTACTGCTGGCTGGAAAGAAACAGCCGCTTTTGCGGGGTCACATCCATCACCATCGTATCCAACAGAAATTCAACGCCAATGGCGCGGGCTTCGTTAATGTAGCGCTGAGCATATTCCGGACCAGGCAGGTCTTCTTTGAAAGTTTGCAGCCCAAAACCGTTGTGAATGCACTGCAGCAAGATGCCCCCAAGCTCCACGTCGCGTTCAATCACCAGCACATCCCGCGCGCCGGCTTTTTTCGCCTCGATCGCGGCTGCCAGCCCACTGGGTCCAGCGCCAATGACAACAACGTCGTAAATATCTTTAATTAGCACCGCCGACCTCCAAATCTTTGGTCTGGCGGAAGAGGAATTCGGATTCTATTCCCCGTTTGCTCACTTCCAGCGGTGAAATTCCCAGTTCGCGCGAGAGGATTGCCACCACGCGCGACATGTCAAAACCGCCCTGGCAGCGCCCTGTGCCGAGCCACGTGCGCCGCTTGATCGCGTCATACGTGACGGCTGGAATTGGCGCGTGTATTTCGCGGATAATTTCACCCTCAGTCACATTCTCACAGCGGCAGATAACCCGCCCATAGGCTGGGTCGGTCTCGCAAAGCGCTTGCCTTTGGGCATGGCTCATATTCCTGAAGCGCGGTCTGGCTGGACGAATTGGGTTCCACTCTTTTTTCTCAACCAGCTTTTCGCCCGCATCCTTCAGGAGCTCCACCACCATTTCAGCGATCGCAGGGGAAGCCGTTAACCCCGGGGATTCAATCCCGCCCAGGTTCACCAAGCCGCGCACATTTTCCGGGATTTCGATCACAAAATCGTTGCCGTAGTCGACGTTTGGGTCAATTGACCGCGCGTTGCCCATCGGTCTTAGTCCGACGAAGGTGGCAATCGCCGCGCGCGGGTTGAGCGATGGGATCAACTTACGAGCCCCTTCAGTAATTTCATCCAACCCTTCCTTGGTTGATGAGGTATCCTCTTTATCTTCAATGACATTAGCGTTAGGTCCAATGATGGTGTTGCCGTGAACAGTATTGGTCACCAGAATGCCCTTGCCTTTGTCGGTCGGAACCGGGAAGTAAATATGCTTGGTGGTGATTTCAGCGCTGTCGAAGACCAGGTATTCGCCTTTCCGCGCCTTTATCTGAAACTCAGGGCGTACCCCAGCCCGATGCATCACCTGATCGGCATGGATGCCGGCGGCATTGATCACCCAGCGGGCGGAGAAATCGCCGCGGTTTGTGCGAATCCCAACAATATGGCTGCCTTCCATCAGAAAATCTACGAATTCTGTGTTCAGAAGCACTTCGACGCCGTTCAAGACCGCGTTTTCGGCCGCCGCGATCGCCGCCTGAAAGGGGTCGCAGATCCCGCCTGTGCTTGCCCATAAAGCGCCGCTCACATCCGGGTTGATGAGGGGTTCACGCTCGCACATCTCATCCGCGCTAATCAGCCTCATTCCAGGCACACCATTGCGAATGCCTTGCTGATACAGCCTTTCTAAGGCGGGCAGTTCAGCCTCGCCAATCGCCACCACAAAGTCGCCGGGGCGTTCAAACGCGAAACCAAGCTCTTGTGAGAGCTGATCCCACATTGGATTAGCGCGCACGTTTGTGAGCGCTTTCAGCGACCCAGGCACAGGATCGTACCCGGGGTGAATGATGGCAGAATTGGCTGCGGTTGCGCCCATGCAGACATCTGCGTCCTTATCGATCAGCAAGATATCCGCCTGGTAGCGCGAAAGCCAGCGCGCGACCATACTGCCCACCACCCCCGCGCCAATAATGATGTAATCGTATTTTTTTCGGCTCATTGTTTTCTTTGAATTCCACCAATCAGGGCAAAATATTTCAACTGATATCGTACCCGAAAATTGGATTTCTAACAGAGCGAAAGACATCATGCACCGCCCAAATGAACGCATTCCAACCTTCTTAGTCCGCGCTTCTCGCACTATAATCAGAAGGAATCGCTTCTGTTATTTGCGCGGGGATTTGCTCTGCGCGTTGAAAGGGAGAAACCTCATGCAAAAATTCGTCATTGCTATTGACCAGGGAACCACTAGTTCGCGGTGCATCTTGTTTGACCGCGCTGGGTCAATCATCGCTACCGCTCAAAAAGAACACCGCCAGATTTACCCTCGTCCGGGGTGGGTTGAGCATGACGCGCTTGAAATCTGGCAGACGGTGCAGCTTGTGATCACGGAGGTTTTGGTTAAAACTGAGGTAAAGCCGGAGGAGATCGCCGCCTGCGGCATCACCAACCAGCGCGAAACAACCGTGGTTTGGGAGCGGAGCACCGGTCGCCCGATTGCCAACGCTATTGTCTGGCAAGATACCCGCACCGCAGGTTTCATGAACCAACTGGCGGCTGAAGGCGGGCAGGACCGCTTCAGAGGCATTGTGGGGCTACCAACCAACCCCTATTTCTCTGGCTCCAAGATCCGCTGGCTGTTAGAAAACACCCCTGGGGCGCGCGAAAAGGCAGAAAATGGCGAGCTCTGCTTCGGCACCATCGATACCTGGCTGATCTGGAACCTGACTGGTGGCCCAAATGGAGGCGTGCACGTGACCGACGTCAGCAATGCCTCGCGAACATTCCTGATGAATCTGCAAACCCTGGATTGGGATGACGCGATGCTCGGGATTATTGGAGTTCCGCGCTCAGTCCTGCCAGAAATCCGACCTTCGAGTGAAGTCTACGGCGAGATCTCCTGGCAAGCGCTTGAGGGAGTTCCGGTGGCTGGCGATTTGGGCGACCAGCAGGCCGCACTTTTCGGGCAGACCTGCTACACAGCCGGCGAAGCAAAAAACACCTACGGAACAGGTTGTTTCCTCTTAATGAACACCGGCACCACTCCTATCCAATCTAAAAACGGGCTGCTGACCACGGTGGCTTACAAAATCGGGGGTCAGCCTGCCCACTACGCGCTGGAAGGCTCAATCGCCATCACTGGCGCTTTGGTTCAGTGGATGCGCGACAACCTGAAAATGATCGAGACTTCAGCTGATATCGAAATTCTGGCAAATACGGTTGAAGATAGCGGCGGGATTTATTTCGTGCCGGCGTTTTCGGGGCTATTTGCCCCCTATTGGCGCAGCGACGCCCGGGGAGCGATCGTTGGGCTGACGCGCTACATAAACGCCGGGCACATCGCGCGGGCTGTCCTGGAAGCCACCGCTTACCAATCCGCTGAGGTATTGGAAGCGATGAATAAGGACTCGGGTGTGCCCCTTACCGCGTTGAAGGTGGACGGAGGCATGGTGCACAACCAAACGCTCATGCAATTCCAAAGCGATATCCTCGGCGTACCGGTCATCAGACCAAAAGTCGCGGAGACAACAGCGCTCGGCGCGGCTTACGCGGCTGGTCTTGCTGTGGGTTTCTGGAAGCAGATGGATGACC
>LUZV01000079.1 GCA_001603765.1 Anaerolineales bacterium Chloro_02
TGGCCGGAATGATGACCATCCCCACCTGCGAGAACTGCAGGATGAATCCCTGCTCTTTGGCTTCCTGGGAAAGCTCGTCGATGTATTCGCGTCTCCGCTTCTCGAAGGCCTGGTTCACCTCGCTCTCTTTGGCCCGGTAGTCATCGCTGTCGAACACCTCGGGGATCTTGGCCTGGAGGGTGGCAATGAACTCGTTCATGTCCTTTTTGAGCACCTTGCCCCTGCCCGCCGAAATTTTGAGGCATTTGGGCTTGTCCTGCTCCTTGAAATTGAACACATAGCACCAGTCGGGAGGGGTCGCCTGCTGTTTGGCCTGATCTTCGATGAACGTTTTGGCTATATAGGTGAGGCCGGCTTTTGAAGGCCCCGCAATGAAGATGTTATAGCCAGGCTCTTTCATGCCCATCCCAAACTTGATGGCGTCGATTGCACGTTCCTGCCCCACGACCCTCTCTTCCAGGGCTTCGAGTGCCGCGGTTGTATCGAATGAGAGCAGTTCTGGATCGAAATGGGCGCGCAAATCATTTGCCGGCAGTTCCTGGACCTTTTTAGCCATTGGATTCTATTCCTCCTGGGGATGTCGGATAAATTTCCCTGTTATCGATAATTCCGGGAAAAATCAGGCCTCGGGCTCCTCTTCGTCCTTGTCTTCGGATACCTCAGCCTGGCCGAGGACTTCAAGCCGAGCCCGTTTCTTGCCGCTGGATGCCGCGGTCTGCAGGACTGTGCGGATGGCGTTGATCGTATTGCCGTTCTTTCCGATAATTTTCCCTAGATCTTCCTGTGATATTTTAAGTTCGATTAGAACAGTGTCATCCTCTTCACGCTCGGCAATCTCAACTTCATCCGGGTGATCGGCAAGAGATTTCACCAAGTATTCAGTCAGTTCTCTCAATCCCAAGTTAATTCCTCCTGTTCTGATACGGAGTGTGAATCCGTCTCCGCCCGGCTCCGTTTTGCCTGGCCGTTGCGGACCGGTTACCTTATCCGGACAATTTATCCATTACCGATTTGACTTTCTGCTTCGGATTTCCGGCCTTGTCACGCCTGTCGTCGATTTTTATATACGTCAAAACCCGCCGGCTACCGGCCGAAAAACAACTCTCGTGCATCTTCCTGATGGTGGCCAGGATTTCGTCCAGGTCGCCGGATATGATGGTTCCCATCGCCGTAAGCTGGTACTCCAGGGATGCGGTCTCCAGCACCTTCAACGCCTGCGCGACGTATGAACTGAGGCTGGTGCCCTCCACCCCGACCGGTACAATGCTTAGTTCGACAACCGCCATCTCTGTTCCCCCCTTTGGAAAAATCACTTCAGCAGTTTCCGAAAAGATTCCATTCGCGCCAGGGATTCGAGGCTCCCGAAAAGGTGCTCTTCCCTGTGAGGCTCCAGTGTAAGCACGGGGCGCAACCCGCTTCCATCCAGGAAGCGGAACAGAAAATCGAAATCGATGTTTCCGCGACCCACCGGAAGGTGATGGTCGAACGACCCGTCGTTGTCGTGAATATGTATCTCCTTGAGATACCCCGCCGTGGCTTCCAGCCAGGATTTCAGGGAGGTCTTCGAAAACGCGTTCTGGTGGCCGGTGTCCAGGCAAAAACCGGTCCACGCGCTCCCCAGCCTGCCCAGCAG
>LUZV01000320.1 GCA_001603765.1 Anaerolineales bacterium Chloro_02
GGGCGGGAGGGGATGGGGGAGGGGATCGTCAGTGCCCGGAAATACGACACCCTCCCCTAACCCCTCCCATCGCAGGGAGGGGGATTTTCGTTCGTTCCACTCTGTTCGTTTCACTCTGTTCGTTTCACTATGAATGAACCTTAATATACTTTTGGGCAACCGCCCCTTTCCCCTCCCCCTTCGACCCGCGGCGTTGCGACGGGCGTTTCGCTCTGCCGTAAAGTCGAAAAACCGAACCGCGAAGCGGCGTGGAGGGAGGCGGGGGCGAAACGCCCCCACGCTTTTACGACATCGTTTGGATACCGATCGGAACGCAATTTATCATGCCGCCCGCGACACCCGCGAAGCATGAAAATTCTATTTTCAAGGCAATGAAGCACGAGCGGCGGACGGATCGGGATCCGGCCGGTCACCTGGAAGGATCCTTTTTCGAGAACTGCTCCTTTGCAATCATGATGGCGTTCATTGCGGTGGGCCAGCCCGAATAAAACGCCAGATGGGTGATCACTTCGATCAGTTCCTCCTTTTTCAGCCCGTTTTCCAGCGCCTTGTCCAGGTGAAACCGCAACTGTTCGGGACGGTTCAGAGCAATCAGCGCAGCCACCGTTATCAGGCTGCGGTCACGCTTTGACAGGTCCCGGCGTTCCCAGACATCGCCAAAAAGCACGCGGTCGGTCAACTCCACCAGCTTGGGCGCGAAGTCGCCGATCATCTTCTCGACTGCTGAAGGCTCTTTGCTCATGCTGCTTCCTCCTTCCCATAGCGGGGTTGTACGGCGGGCCGAAGTACAACCGGATAACCCATTTCCCGCCGCCTAGCGACCGGTCATTCGCTCCAGGTCTTCGGGATAGCGGTCCCCTTGCACCGTGATCTTCGAGTAGGCGTTGTCGATCTCGCGCAGATCTTCGGATGTGAGTTCAANNTGCAGCTTTCGGGTGCCGGGGATCGGAACAATCCAGGGCCTTTGGGCAAGCAGCCAGGCGAGCGCTATCTGGGCGGGCGTCGCCTTTTTCCGCTCTCCGATCATGCGCAGCAGGTCAACCAGGGCCTGATTCGCCTTGCGGGCTTCCGGGGCAAAGCGGGGGACGGTGTTGCGGAAATCCGAGCTGTCAAAGGTGGTGTTTTCATCAATCTTTCCG
>LUZV01000080.1 GCA_001603765.1 Anaerolineales bacterium Chloro_02
GGTTTCGTGGTGGTCTACCAGCGGAACAGTGTTCACGCCGTCCACGAGCAGCATCACCTATAGCTATGGCGGCGGAGGGTGCGTTGATACTGGCGCTAATGGCGATGTCTGGCGAGGTGGTGTTTACCTTCCTCATGGCTCTGTCATTACAGGAATGTACTTTAGTTACGGAAATCAAATTACCGATCCAGCTGATTCCACGATATATCTGCGTCGTTACAAGTATAACGGGGACTTCGATGATATCCTTTCTGTTACAGGAACTGTCAATGGCATTGGGTATCATACTCAGTGGACTGAAACAGTGGATAACAATACCGTCAACAACTTCCTCTATGTATATGTGTTAATATGGAGTGGCAAGGTAGACCAGACCCTTTGCGGCGTGAACATAAAGTATACTCCTCCCCCAATATATCTTCAGGCTTTGCCCTTGATCAACCGCTAACCTCACACATTTTGAGCCCTGATTATGCGTTCAGGGCTCATAAATTAAATTAAAACCTCTGGTTAAGTAAAAACCTAGCCAGAGGTTTTTGTCGGGGCGAGCAGATTTGAACTGCCGACCTCACGGTCCCGAACCGAAAGTGGGGTTGGGCGGGGGTGGGATAGGACGGTTATCAATTTAATGCCAGCCGTGCTGTCTGATGGTGGTTTATCCGTGATGCTTCGAGGGCTCACCAGTATGTGGTTAATTATGTCAAAGTGCGGCGGTGGCGTCTTCCAGGATCGCAAAGAATTCTTCTTCCGAAAGGATCTGGATCGCGCTGCCTGCTTCAATCATCTGCAATGCTTTTTTATGTTTTCCGGTCGGCTTTTGGTCGCGGACGTGGGTGTATGGCGGGATGCCAACCACGAGGTAATCTGTCTGTGCATTGACACCATCCCAGACCTTGAGCCCCGCAGCAGCTGCCATCTCGGCACAATCTTTGCGAGGCTGGCTGAGGGTCCCGGTGAATACAACCGTTTTGCCCGACAGAGGCATGTTTTCAGCACCTTCCATCTGGATCCGCTCAGGAAATCTGCTTGAAGTATGGTGCTTTTTGAGACGGTCCACCCAATCGGATATCTGGGTTTGGCTTTCTTCCATGAGCATAACCACTAACTTACCAGCCATTTCCGCATCAAAGACAGCATCGTGGTGCCCATCTGTGCTGATGCCGTAATGTAAGCAGGCATTTTTCAGCCCATAACCAGCAGTGAGGAACAAAGGGTTCACCCTGCGCAGGATCCGTGCAGAATCGAGGGTATAGGTCAATGGATTGTCGATTTCATGGATCAGGCACGCCTTCTTTACAGCCGCGCGGTCATAATGGGTGTGGTGAACTACCGGCTTGCCCTGAATATGGTCAGCAAGCATTTGGATGGCTTCAGGGACCAAGGGCGCATCTTTTACAGTGTTTTCGTCAATACCGTGGATCCAGGTGTTGGTGAATTGCATTTGCGGGTTGACATAGGTGCCCCACTTACCGACTACTTTGCCCTGATCAAACGCAACAATGCCGATCTGACAAATGCTGGCATAGTCTTCGCTGGCATTTTCGACATCCAGAGCGATAAACTCAATTTGTTCAGGCCATGTACTCATCTTATTGATATCAGCTTCCGGTTTATTGTACTCAGCTGTCAGTCAACCCATTGCTGAAGAACCCAACCATATTTTTTCAGGCGGGTTGAATAGAAAAGGCAAAGCGTGGCAGGGGTGACGCCAGGCTCGCTGATGGTTTTGCATGTCAGTGAGCTCACTCCAGAAGGAAGAGTGAGTGTGTCGCCGACTTTTAAGGTGCCGACCATATTCGCGTCAAAACTGTCGGCGTTGGCGTACAAGCCGGTGGATTGGGCAACGGTCCAGGTGGGCTCGATGTAGCTTGAAGTTGGTTTTTTTCTTGACAAGCCAATGACGATTATGAGAATAACGAACAGGACGAGACCCAACATCAGCTTAAGGAAAAGCTTGACATTTTTATCGGGTATTTTAGCGTTCATCAGAGCCTCCGGCGGATTTCAATAACCTTTCCGATGATGGTGACTGGGAGTGTCGTGATCTGGGCGGTGTCGAAGAAGAGTGGGTCATAAGCGGGGTTGCTGGGAATGAGCATGATGCCCTTCTGGGTGAGTTTGACGCGTTTGAGGGTAACGTCTTCGCCATTGACGCGCACGACAGCGACATCACCGCTGGCGACAAATTCCTGTTTTTCAACGATGGCGATGTCACCACTGCGAAGATCGGGTTCCATGCTGTCGCCCTGGACACGGAGGGCAAAAAGTTCGCCATGCTTGACCAGGCGGGGGTAGATATCGATGTATTCTTCTACGTCTTCAATGGCTTCAATGGGCGTGCCGGCAGGAACAGATCCGAGAACTGGTATAAGCTTTTTTTTGTCAGCAAGGGTTTTTCCATCAGCACCGAGAAGAAAATCTATTGAGACATTATAGATAGACGCAAGTATTTTCAGCTTGTCGTTGTCAGGTTGGATAGCCCCAGACTCATAACGCGTATACGTGGAACGCTCCACCCCTAGCATTTCCGCCACATTTTCCTGGGTTAGATTATTCAATCTTCTAGCAATCTTAAGGTTGTTCATACTCACCTGCCAAAATAATAATGTGCTTTATATACACGTGCAAGATACAATCCACAAATGTGTTATTCCTCCACCAATTTTCGCCTTTACCCTTGACATTGTGATTTTTACGCACTATACTATGTACGTAATACGCACATGGAGAAAACAAATGGATTGGTTGCGAGAAAAACGAAAAGAATTAGGGATGACGCAGGACGAAGTCGCGGATCTGGCGGGGATTAATCGGGCAACGTTATCCAAGTTAGAAACAGGGGAAGCCAACCCATCGGTGAAGCTTGCTCAAAAACTGGGGTTATTGCTTGATTTCGATTGGACGCGGTTTTACGAGGAGCCCACCACCCCCCTGCCCCCCTCCTTGGAGGGGGTGGTTGACGAAAGGGGACTTACCCCTTCCCAACGTATTGAAGGACCTACCCCCTCAATCCCCCTCCCAAGGAGGGGGTATAGAGACACTGGAGCCACCCCCTCAATCCCCCTCCAGTCGAGGGGGCAGGATAAAAGCAAGCCCTCCAAGGAGGGGGTGGGTGACGGAAGGGGACTTACCCCTTCCCTACGGGAGACCTTGCATGAGGTTGAGGAGACGAAGGAATGAATCTGCTAGCGTGGACGAATATGACCCATAAGCCAGAGCAATGCTGGCAGTGTGACCTGTGTATGGCAGTTCCTGATTCCAAGAAGGGCTGGTGTTACGCAAAGAAAAAGCTTGTACCGCGCTTGGAGCCTCGCCCGAGATGGTGTCCGCTGGTTCATAAAGAGGAATTATTTGCAGAGGAGATGGCATGAAAGAGTTAGCGATGATGTGGCCTTGGTTTAAGCCGGTGTTTTTGTATTTTATTTTGCCCATCATAGGGTACGGGTTGTTTGAGGATGAGGTTTTACCGCGGATAAAGAGGCGCTAATGCCTGGCGGTAACGGATCACTCACAGGAGCCACCCCCTCAATCCCCCTCCAGTGGAGGGGGTGGAAAGAAAATCCCCACTCCCAGCTTGGGTGGGACGCAAGCGACCCGGAAGGGCGTTAGGAGAAAGATGGTTCCAATACCGATATCCATAGCAATTATCGTGGCGGGTTTAGGAGTCTTTGTTGGGATCCCTGCCTACCTGTACGAAACAGGTCGAATAAGCCGTAAGGAGATCCTCACCGTGTTGGCAGTTGAGCTTTGTCTGATCGCGCTTGCTCAAGTTGTGCTTGCGATACTGCGATTGGTTTAGTATGGAAAACCTTTCCGGATTTGATTGTATCACCCCCCGCCCCCCTCTCAAGAGGGGGTGACAAGGAGTTCTCATGCCAAGTGACGAAGTGAAACGGGTTGCCTGGAGAGAAGCTGAGAAGCTGTGGTTGAGCCGGCAAAGCAGCCGGAATACAGCGCAGTCTTACGGAGCGAG
>LUZV01000081.1 GCA_001603765.1 Anaerolineales bacterium Chloro_02
CCGGCCCGGCCCCAAGACGCCTACGCCCAGAACGATGGCTATGGCGGCTCCGCAGGCCGCTCCCGAAGAGAGGCCGAGGGTATAAGGAGAGACGAGCGGGTTCCTGAGAACGCCCTGCATCGCTGCGCCGGCAACGCCGAGGCTGATCCCGGTGATGACCGCCATTAGTATCCTCGGAAGCCTCAGCTGAAGGACGACCACCTGGGCGAAGGTGCTGACCTCCTCTACCGGCATGAACTCGGCCAAGACGACTCTAAAGGACTCGCCCATTCCCAGGGATGCGGCGCCCATGGATATTGCGAATATCGCTAGGGCAGCGACCGCCACAAAAAGAACGAGGGTGAAAAGGGTCTTCTTCCAGGAAGCCCTGGCGTAGACCTCCTCGGCATCGAAGACTTCATCTTCGCTCATGGATAGACATACACCCCCTCTAACTCCAGACCATAGAACTGATGGACCAGCTCTTCATGCACCTTTTCTGGGTCGATATCTTCGAAGAGGTCGGGGTGGAACCATTTGGCGAGGTAAAGCTCACCGACTATCGAGAGCACGCCGCTTCTAATTGAACTACAGAGGACATAAACCCGATCATCCTCGACCGCCTTGGCGCTGTTCAATCCTTGCCTTGAAAGTATCTCATCCCTCGTCTCCTCCAGCATCTTCTCAGTAATATCCTCCGTGGCAGAAAGGATTGAGATGATGAAATCTGGATCTCTCTCGACGACCCACTCAGGGCTCACGGTGGGATATTGTGTGGA
This sequence comes from Anaerolineales bacterium Chloro_02, assembly GCA_001603765.1. Lineage (GTDB taxonomy): Bacteria > Chloroflexota > Anaerolineae > Anaerolineales > Anaerolineaceae > Mesolinea. The sequence goes on from LUZV01000081.1 coordinate 759, forward strand.
CTCTTCATGGGCAATATTTATCCCTCCCGTGACGGTTATGAGATTGTCGAGGGGTGTTCCTGAAGAGGAGGTGAAGTACGGCTTGTAGAACTCAAAATATACTGCAGGCTTATCCGCCTCATCAAGGGAAGCGATGCGTTCCTCGATGATGTATTGATATTGCTCGATGAAGCCTATGATCTCATCTGCCCGTTCTTCTTTATCCAGCATCATACCGAAATTTCGTACAACAGTAATCACTGTTGTAGCGTCCCAGGCAGATTCTACGATCACGGGTATGCCGGCTTCTTCGATCCTCTCTCGGTGGTCATCAGATAGCATAGTGTCGGCGATCACCACATCGGGATCGAGTTCAAGGATGAGCTCTACATTTGGCGAAGCGGAGCTTCCGGCCACCACCGGAACGTCCCCGAGATGAGGTGCGACGAGGGAATAAGAGTCGCGTCCAACGATTCTATGCCCAGCATCCAGGGCACAGATGACCTCTGAAGCAGCCGAGGTGATGGAGACTATCCGCCCCACAGGGCATGATATATCGACGGATTCTCCTGTGCTATCAACGATGGTAACTGTCTCAGACGGCAGAGTCGTCTCTTCAGCACACCCCGATAAAGACAACGTGAGGAGACAGAGACAGAAGATCGATCCAGTTATTCCCCCCTTTTTATCCATAGCATCAACTCAGATCAAATCTAATTGTTATAACTACAACGATGTTGATTACAAACATCATCTTGTATATAAGAGCTGCGGTTATAAGAAAAAACGTACGTGTTTAGCTCCCCATGAATCGATTGCATGATGCTGATTTTGGTCACTGAATTCACACCAACAACCAAATTGTAGCAAGTAGAAAAACAATATCTATAGCCGCAGTTACTCGAAATTAACTGACTGGAACTGGCCCCGCGAGACTTTAGGAAATGGCTTTGCTGATCCTGATTGAGATGAGCTAAACACATACGAAAAAACGAAGGCGGTGAGGCCCCTATTCGAGCGCACCTCGCACGGACCCTCACCTGTCTTGAATACGCCGATACATGATCAAAGGCGCGTCGCTCAGGGGTAGACGTATGCCCCATCCAGCTCCAGGCCGAAGAACTCCTGGACCAGCTCTTCGTGCACCTCTTCCGGATCGATATCCTCGAAGAGGTCGGGATGGAACCACTTGGCGAAGTAAAGATCGCTGATGATGGAGGGCGCCCCGCCCATTACGCCAGAGGTGACCACGTAAACCCTGCCATCTTTGACCGCCTTGACGTCGGCGAGACCGGGCCGAGAGAGAATCTCGTCTCGAGTCACCTCCAGCCCCTCCTCGGTATGGTTCTTGCCGGATTTCTGGAATATTATTACATCAGGGTCCTTCTCTGCTACCCATTCCGAGCTGACCACTACGTACGAACCCGGCGTTTCGTCGGCGGCGATGCTGATACCTCCGGCAGCCGCGATCTTATCGCCGAAGCCCGTTCCGGGGGTGGCAGCGTTCCAGGGGCTGGCCCATTCGCCTAGGACGACGGGCTTTTCTTCTTCATCCAGATCCGCCGTGCGTTCCTCTACAATGGAGTGGTAACGATCTATAAACGCGACCAGCTCCTCTGCCCGCTCATTTTTGTCCAGTATGGTCCCCAGATCTTTTATGATGGCCATGGTCCTCTCTGGGTCGCCAGAGCGGATTACGATCACGGGCACGCCTCCGCGTTCGATCTTCTCGCGGTTGTCATCGGAGAGCATGGTATCGGCGATGACCACGTCCGGATCGAGCTCGAGAATTAGCTCGATGCTCGGACTATAGGAGCTCTGGCCCACTATCGGCAGATCTTCGAGGTCTGGTGGATAGGTGGAATAGGAGTCGCGCCCGATGATCTTATCTCCACCACCCAGGGCACATAGGATCTCAGAGGCGTAGGAGGAGAGGCTGATCACCGTCTCCACAGGAGATGGTACCTCCACAGATTTTCCAGTGTAATCGACGATGGTAATTGTCTCCGACGATGCATCTGCCGCCCCGCCATACCCTGTGAAGGATAGAACGGCGAGGAGGAAGAGAAAGACGAATACTCGCGCTTTTCTTAGGGTTGTGTTCATATGTATCACCGGTTTGATCAACTTCTTTTGCTACGATGCAGCTCATGGGTAGGCGTAGACCCCTTCCAGTTCCTGATCGAAGAATCTCTGGAGAAGCTCTCTATGCACCTCTTCCGGATCGATATCTTCGAAGAGGTCGGGATGGAACCATTTGGCAAAGTAGAGACATCCGATTGGCATCCCTATTCCTTTCATGAGCTTTTTGGAAATAGCATGCACCCGCTCTTCTTTGACCGCTTTTGCCTCTTTCAGACCTGGCCGAGAGAGGGTCTCCTCTACCATCCCTCTCATCGTCTCTTCAGTGTTGGGTGACGATCCGGATGCGCTCACAACAACAATGTCGGGGTCCATCTCGAGGACCCATTCCGGGCTTACTACTGGACGTTCCACCGACTGCTCAGCGGCGATGTTCGTTCCACCGGCTAAGTCGATGTGATGCTGCAATGGCGTTTCGCCATTAACAGTTTTATCTTCCTTGCATTCAAAGTAAACCGTAGGCCTCTCATCCTGTTCCAGATCTTTTGTGCGCTCTTCGATGAGGTCCAGGTATTCCTTTATGAACCCAACAAATTCATCCGTCCTCTCCTCTTTATTCAGTATCAATCCCAATGTCTCTATCTGCGGCAAAAGGGTCTCTGGATCACAGCTACTGGGAAGCCTGAGTACGGGTATGCCTGCCTCTTGTAAGCGCTCCACTGCTGCAGCGGGTTTGTTGCCCCCTGAAGGGCACATGATAACCAGATCTGGGGTCAGATCAAGTATGGCCTCAACATTTGGACCTACTCCGCAACTCGCAATGCAAGGCAGATCTTCCGCAGACGGGCAATAGGCTGGAACGCTAACGCCCCGTCCAACGATCCTATCCCCTTCACCAAGGGCATAAATCAGCTCAATGGGGGTTGAGGGGAGCACGACGATCCTCTCTGGATTCAGCGGAACAGCTACAGATTCGCCACAGGCATCAACGACGCTCACGGTCTCCTTTTCGCCACCAGCTGTAAAGGATATGGTGAGGAGACAGACGACCCACAATATAATAATTTGATCTTTATTCATATAACCCTCCGCCTAATCATCGCCAACTTCGCAGCTCATGGGTAGACGTACACCCCTTCCAGCTCTAGGCCAAGAAATTTCTGGAGAAGTTCTCTGTGTACAGCCTCGGGATCGATATCCTCGAA
>LUZV01000082.1 GCA_001603765.1 Anaerolineales bacterium Chloro_02
CGGCATCAAACAAATCGCGCCACATTTTGAAAGTGCGGTCATTATCCCCGATAATGATCGGAATGATGGGCGTAACAGAATGACCCGTGTCGAACCCGAGCGATTTGAGTCCTTCACGCATAAAGTCGCCGTTTGCTTTAAGGGTCGCAAAGAGCTGAGGCTCTTCGCGCATGATTTGCAGCGCTGCCAAAGCAGTAGCCGTGTTGGCTGGCGGAATACTGGCGCTGAAGATCAGACTGCGCGCGTGATGCTTGACATAATCAATGATCGGGTAATCCCCAGCCACAAAACCGCCGATGGACGCGAAAGATTTGCTAAAAGTTGACATTATCAGGTCCACATGCTCGGTCAAACCAAAGTGGGCCGCGGTACCTCGCCCTCCGCCGAGCACACCCATCGCGTGGGCGTCGTCAACCATCAGGCGCACGCCGTACTTCTCACAAAGCGGCACAATCTCCGGAAGCGGCGAGATATCGCCTTCCATACTAAAAAGCCCATCCACCACCAACAGCTTCCCAGCTTCGGCGGGTAAGCTCTTGAGCACACGCTCAAGATGAGCGACATCGTTATGCCGGAAGCGTTCAATCTTGCCCATTCCCAGCCTGGCGCCGTCCACAATGCTGGCGTGGTCTTCTTTATCCAGGATCACAATATCATTTTTACCAATCAGTGAGCTGATGGTGCCGAGATTCACCTGCATACCCGTTGAAAAGACCAGCGCGGCTTCTTTGCCGACCCAGTTGGCAAGCTGGCGCTCTAGGTCTTCGATGATGGTCATATTACCGTTCAAAAAGCGTGAGCCTGTGCAGCTGGTGCCGTATAGGTCAATCGCCTTTTTGGCGGCTTCACGCACTTTCGGGTGGGTGGTAAGCCCGAGGTAGTTATTGGAACCGCACATAATAATCCGGCGTCCCTCAAAAACAACTTCCGTCCCTTCGCTGCGATCCAAGGGAATGAAGTAAGGATAGGTGCCGGCTTTACGGGCATCTTCCGCGTATTCAAATTCATGACATTTATTAAACAAGTCCATAGTTAATCCTTTTCCTATTGTTACTTAACGCACAAAAACCAGATTCGGTTCGCTTCATTATACAGATAATCGCAAATGTCACACTTTTGCCCGGTTGGTTTGGTTATACTATGTCTCTTGGATTGAAAATTGCAACTTATCTGATAATCACAAAGTTAAGGATGTGACTATGAAAAGATTGATCCCATTAATTCTGATTTGCTTGATCTTAGCATCATGCAACTATCCGTCAGCAGAGCTGAACAGAGAGGAAGTTGTTCAGACCAACGTAGCGCTGATCTTAACGAATGCCCCAAACACCACCCTTCTACCCGACCAGACTCGCGAAACTGAAACGCCACTCGCACTTCCCACTCAGCCTGAGGTTGCCACTCCGGAAGCTCAGACAACACCTGCAAACACTCCTGAACCCCAGCCCAGCCCCACATTGGCTCCCACGCCAACCGAGACGCCAATTGCCGGCGATCCTGTTGCCCAGCTTGGCGAGCCTACCATCCTCGAGGAGTTCAACTCGGCGGGAAAATGGGCATATGAAGACGATTGGTTTCAGACAACAGTCTCAGGCGGTCAACTGCACGTCTACTCAAAAGGCACACCTTATTGGAGCAGTTGGTACACAACCTACCCGGAGGTCAAGGACGGCTACTTTGAAACCACCATCACCCGACCCAACTGCAGCGGGCAAGATCGCTTTGGGCTGGTCATTCGCTGGGATCCGAGCCAGGAATTTTATTACATAGGCGTCACGTGCGATGGCAGTTGGAACTTCAGCTATTACACAAAGAACAACCAAATTATCAATCTCTTGGATTACCAAACCAGCAGCGCTTTCAAGCCGGCTAATGAGCCAAATCGAATTGGTATCATGGCAAAAGGCAACAAATTTGACTTCTACGTCAACGGCACCAAGGTTGGCTCGGCAACAGATAATTCACTGCCTGACGCTGGCACCTTTGGCGTTTTGTCAATGTCTGCCGGAACGGTCAATTTGAAGACCATTGTGGACAAGCTGGAGTACTGGCAGCAGTAGTATATTTTGAACTTACCTTACAGGGCGGTCCGTTTGGATCGCCCTTTTCATTCCCGTTATATCCACTTTGATTGAAGCAATTTTCCGCTGCCCGGAAGATTTTTGATACAATTGCGACAGAGGGAATATGGCAAACGAATTTATCATTCATCCGGAACTTGATGGCTCCTCCTTCTTCTTTGAAGGCGGCAAAGTTGGTTTTGTCCTGCTGCACGGCTTTACTGCCACTACCACCGAGGTGCGTCCTCTTGGAGAAGCGCTAAGAGACGCGGGCTACACCGTCAGCGCGCCGCTGCTCCCCGGTCACGGCACCCACCCTGACAACCTGAATAACGTCCGCTGGCAGGATTGGTATCGTACCGCTGAACAGGAATTTGAACGCCTGAGCAGCCGCTGCGAAACAGTGTGGCTGGGAGGAGAGTCCATGGGCGGGCTGCTTTGCCTTCTGCTAGCCGCTCGAAAGCCAAAAGTCGGCGGGTTGCTGCTCTATGCCCCGGCTCTGTCGGTCCGCCGCATGCGGGTGGCGTATGTGGCGCAATTTTTCATGAAATACCTCGCCAAGAAAAACATAAACTATGAGCTGCAGTGGAGTGGATATAACGTTTATCCGATTAAAGGGGCGGTTGAGCTGTTAAAACTGCAAAAGGTCACGCGCAAGGCTCTGGGCAAGGTCAAAGCGCCAACCAAGGTCTTTTTCAGCGAAAAAGATGCCACGGTCGAGCTCTCAGCCAGCCAAACCCTGAGTCAAAAAATAGGAGCGGAGATCTTCGATATGGAGATCCTAAAGGATTCGCCGCATGTTATTTTGCTGGGAGGAGAGCAAGCCACTGTCATTGACCGTTCGCTCAGCTTTCTGACAGAGAGGCTGACCCAAACCCGCGGGTAAAATAGGACTTCCCGCCAGACGCTTACATCAACCGACAAATTTGCAAATTCCTTTGACTCTGATTATTCAGACGTTTATACTGTTTTATTCGTCAGCGCAAACTGAAAACGAGGTTTGGCTGCAATGGAGAAAAAGTGAGCAAGCAAACTGAACCTTATATCCAACTGGATATGACAAAACTCTTAAGCAGTAAGAATAAATTGCTGAGTCTTTGGCATTTAATGCGCGGTTATCACCTTCATTATTTGATTTCGACGCTTTTCCTGACATTGGCAGCCCTCTCGCGCACAGGGATGTACTTATTTTTAGGCAACTTTATCGATCGAATGGTAAAAGAGGGGCTGGCGGGGCAAAAACTGGCGCTCTCCGCTCTGACTTTTGGCGCGCTGATCGCTCTGCAGGCATTATCCAGTTTTATGAGCAGCTGGATGGCAAATTTCACCGCCGAGAATACCACCCGCCGCTTACGAGACTATCTTTTCGATCACATCCAGCGCCTGCCATACAGCTACCACTCCGAAGCCAAGACAGGCGACCTGCTCGAGCGGGCAACGTCCGACGTGGACACGCTGCGCCGCTTCTTTGCCGACCAGGCAATTGGCGTCGGTCGTATTGTGATGATCTTCATCATTTCTTTCACTGCCATCACACGCATCAACCTGCGCCTGGCTTTGACGTCGATCATTATCATTCCAATCGTTTTGGTGATTTCCATTATCTTTTTCAAAAAGCTTTCCAAAGCCTATGAAGCCTACCAGGAACAAGGCGCGGTCCTGACCACAGACCTTCAGGAAAACCTGAGCGGTGTGCGCGTGGTGAAAGCCTTCGCGCGCCAGCAGTACGAGATTGACAAGTTCGATAAAGAAAACCAGGAGAAGTTCCGTCTTGGGAAGAAATTCAACTGGATGCACGCGCTATTTTGGCCTCTCTCAGACATTATCTGCTCAGCTCAAAACATCGGCAGTTCCTTTTTTGCTGCCACTATGGTAATCAATAAGGTTATCACCATTGGTGAATTCATCAGCTTTGTGGGTCTGCTGGGCTGGCTGATCTGGCCAATCCGCAACCTGGGGCGTTTAATCATCGATACTTCACGGGCGTTGGTCTCTTATGGCAGAATAGCTGCAATCCTTGAAGCTCCCGAAGAGGATATGACGGCTGCCTCTTACCTTCCGACAAAAGAAATCCGTGGAGAGATTTGTTTTGACCATGTCAGCTTCGCCTACGAAAAAGATTACCTGGTGCTCAGCGATGTCAGTTTTAGCTGCCAGGCAGGGCAAGTGGTGGCCCTGTTGGGGTCTACTGGTTCGGGGAAAACCTCGCTGGTTAACTTGCTCCCGAGGTTTCATGACGTAACCTCAGGGCAAATCCTGCTGGACGGAATTAATCTGAATGAGTATTCACGGGAATTTTTGCGCTCTCAGATTGGGATTGTGGAACAAGAGCCCTTCTTGTTCTCTTGTTCTATCCGTGACAACATCACCTACGGCGTTCACCGTGAAGTGACTCAGGAAGAAATCGAACGGGCGGCACGCGAAGCAGCCATCCATGATGTCATCCTCAGCTTCAAACACGGCTATGACACATTAGTGGGCGAACGCGGCGTAACTCTCTCGGGTGGGCAGAAACAGCGCCTCGCGATTGCCAGAACGCTGCTGATCAACCC
>LUZV01000083.1 GCA_001603765.1 Anaerolineales bacterium Chloro_02
GTCTCCATATCACCCATTTCTTTTGGGTTCTAAAAGTTATATCGCGCTATTCTTTTTTTGTTTTTGTTCTGTTGTTTAAACAAAGGAGATTTTCAAATGGATCGGAATGTGGTTGTGATCGTATTATGGATTGTTGGGCTTATCTTCGTTCTTGTAACGATCATCAATATTATTAAAAGGGCAGTCAAAGCTAAGCGCTGCACCGCGCGGACAACTGCTGTCATTACTGATATCAAGGAAAAGATACACAGAAGAAATAACGTCACATCAAGAGAATTCACGCCAACCATCGCCTATACCGTAAATGGCACAGCCTATTCGCGAGCTTACATGAAGGATTATGTTGGCGATGCCTATCATGTGGGTCAATCAGTTGAGATTATGTATAACCCCCATAAACCAACTGAAATAAACACGCTGGGTTCGAGTAATAAAGCAGATATTGTGATGATGGTAATAGGGTTGGTGCTCATCTTTATCGGCATCGTCTGGATGGCGTTAAGCTAACCTTTATTTTGATGTGAGGAAGAGATTTTTTTCTCTGAGCCTTGAACGCTTCATCCATGCCAAGCGCTCTGGTCAGTCAGGGTTGGGTTTTGTCATTCTACCTGTAACAGCAGAGTATTATTCTTGAGCGGTTATTAAATGTCAACTCCCGAAGGACTAGCATTTGTTTATAACAGGTGGGCAGCGGTTAGCTGCCCACCTGGCTTTCATTCCTAATCCAACAGGCGTTTTTCGCCTTCCAACGCGCGAATGCCCGCGACGTTTTGGCTGACTTCAATTACGCCGCGATATTTTCCCGCTGCGTCGCGCAAGGCAAAGTAGCGGATGTGCACAAACATGCCCTGCATTTGGATCCAAAACTCAGCCGAATCGCGCTTGCCAGCTCTGAAATCGTCAATGATCTTCTGCACCACATGCATGCTCTGCGGCGGGTGACAGTTTTGCACCTTTCGCCCAATAATAGCGGCGGTGCGGGTGAATATACGTTCTTTGCCCTGCGAGAAGTAGCGCACCTCGTCATTTTCATCCACAAAAGTGACGTCAATCGGCAAATTGGTCAACAGCAAGTCCAACTGCTCAGCGCTAAGCGCGCCAGTCGCCAGCGGGATTAATCCAGCCCCAACCGCTGTCTCACCAACCGGCTGCTGATAGCTGTAAGGTTTGCCCGCGTTTCCGGCGATTTCGTCAGCCATCTGCTGCCAATCTTCCGCGGTCAGGCGCCCCAATGCCTCGGGGAATAAGACCTTTTCTTCCTTGTAGACCATATCGCTGACCTTGCGCGAAACTTCGGTGAAGCTGCTTTCCAGCTGCACGCCAAGCGGTTTTTCCGCAGAAAGAATAGCATTAAACTGCCGTAGTTCCTCGCGAATTTCGTTATCCACGCCCCACATGACCTTGGAAGGACCTTCAAACCCGTACTTTTCCAGAACCGGGAAAATCATGTTCTCTTTTTTATCGTAATGAGAAGGGATCAGCGAAAGGTTCTTCGCGTTTTCGCGCAGGCTCTGCAGGACCGCATGGTTTCCGTCCGCGTATTGCTTTACCTGTTCCTCCACTGACTCTAATGTACGCTCGATCAACTCATTTTCAGTGCGAAAGCCAAAAAGTGGATGCCCCGGTTTATTTTCGGGAGCAGGCTCGGCTTCCAAACCGGCTTGAAAGACTGCCACATGCAGGTCGCATAGTTTTTGCACTTCCGAAACCGGCAGCCCTTCACCGATTACTTCACGCTCCGCGGCGGCAATATCCTGCGCGCTGGCGCCCGCGATGATGTGCCCATATTCCGCTTGCAGCTCCTCAACCGTCCTGCCCTGATGCAGCAGCCGGATGATCTCTTTGATAGCGTCTTTACGCTTAGTCGCGTTGTTGATAAACTCGCTCATTGTTACTCCTTGTCCGCTTTTTTCTTGATGCTTGTTGGCCAAAGTATACTAATTTCATCATATTTATTCAAGCGTTAAGCTTGGATTTCCCGCGAGTCCATTGTCAAAGGATTATTTCAGCTTCTCCTCAAACTCCCTGCCCAGCAGCCAACCACGCTGGCGGGGATCAAAATTGAGGGGTTGAAAGCGCGTTTTTTTAGCGCCTCAATCCATTTTGCGCCTTTTTTATAACGATAAGCATTATGATCGTTTCAATAAGTTAAGCGGGGAAATTCCTCAGTTTTTTACATTCTTCTTACCCAGTCGCCTTACGAATCTTATAGTATACTGTTAACAACGTAATATTCTTTAACAAACAGGAGGCAAATATGTTTAATTTTCAAAAAACATTCGCAATCCTAATATCAATCCTTATCTTGCTTTGCGCCACAACCCTGAGCGCCGTTCCTGCCTCAGCAAATGAAATCCCAAATGCAATCCTTACATTTACTGTCAACAGCACCGAGGATCTGCCGGATTTTGCCACCAATAGCGTTTGCAGTGCAGGTAAACCGACAGACGGTCCCTGCACGCTGAGAGCTGCCATTTCTGAAGCCAGCGGAAACATCGATTATACGCCTGTTATGGTTCTAATCCCTCCGGGCACCTATGTGCTTTCGCTACCGCCGACATCACCAGATACTGGCAATAATGGTGATCTTAATATCAAGGCATCAACCAGCGGTCACCTGATCACGATAAAACCAACGAAAAAAGGAGAAGTCGTGATTACAACCAGCTTTAACGATCGGATTTTAGAAATCGGAAATGGTACCAACGTGCAGATCGAAAATGTGACGTTTTCGGGAGCAAATTATGTCATGACCGAAGCCCATTTCGATGGCGGCGGGGCGATCCATAATATGGGTAATCTCAGATTGCATGGTACTACTTTTCACAATAATTCAGTCTCCTGCGCCCAAGGACAAGATTGCGGCAGCAAATTAATCGGCGGGGCTATTCTCAATCATGGGGTTTTAGAAATCCGCGACGCTACTTTTTCTCAAAATTCGGCGGATCGGGGTTTTGCAATTTTTAATGCCGGCGGTAACCCCTACTGCAATATCAGTTCTTCTCTCTTTACCGAGAATTCAGGCAGTTTGGCTGGCACAATAATGAACTTTGCATATTTAACGATCGTTAACAGTACCCTAAGCAACAACTCATCAAACCTCGGAAATTATGCTGGAATTAGCAATTCTGGCACAAACGGTTATTTGACTGTCCAGTCCTCCACCTTTAATAATCGGGGCAACTACGGTTCAATTGATAACAGCGCGACGGCCTATATCAGTGATAGTATTTTCATGTCCGATGCAGGGAAAACGGGCTTTAGTTCCACTGGGTCCTGGACAAGCGGTGGTTACAATATTTTCAACGATTCAAGCTTCCCTGGAACTCTTGCAACCGGAGATTTGGTAAACACCGACCCGCTGCTAGGCAATCTGGCTAACTATGGCGGACCAACGCGCACCCATTCTTTGCTTCCCGGCTCCCCCGCGATTAACCATCGGCCGGGCAGGTGCCAAATAGTAATGCTCTTTATTGAGAAAGACCAGCGCCACCAGCCGCGTGCTGACGGACGATGCGACACCGGGGCGTACGAACTCGGCAGTTTTTACCTCCCGATGATCATCAAATAACTGTTTTTTGTACCAATGAAACAAGAGAGACTGACCCAAAAGTCAGTCTCTCTTGTTTTGTCATAATCCGTTTTTACTGCTCGAAGGATGTGACCTCAAAGTATTTTTGTGCGTGCTTACAAGCGGGACAGACCTTTGGAGCTTCTTCTCCCTCGTGGATATATCCACAGTTGCGGCATTTCCAATAAACTTTGTGGTCGCGCTTGAAGTATTTCCCGTCTTTAACCACCTCAGCCAGAGCCTTATAGCGCATGTAATGGCGCTCCTCTACTTCAGCGATCTCGGTGAAGGACTTGGCGATATCATCATAGCCTTCTTCTTTGGCGACTTCAGCAGCTTTATTGTAGAGCATGGTGAACTCTTCATGTTCTCCAGCCGCCGCTGCCTCGAGGTTCTCCCATGTGGAGCCAACTGAGGCGGGGTAATCGGCGTCTACATGAATGGTCAGAGCGCCGAGCTTGCGGACGATATGATCATAAAAGACCTTGGCGTGTTCGCGCTCGTTATCTGCGGTTTCTGTAAAGACCGCGGCAACGTGCAGCAGCCCTTCTTTTTCGGCGACCTCAGTATAGAACGAATAGCGATTGCGGGCTTGCGATTCCCCCGCGAAGGAGTTGACTAAGTTCTGGTAAGTCTTTGAGTCTTTAAAATCCATATTTTCCTCATCTTTCGTGGTAGCTTAGCTTGATTCTACTCCATTCAGCAGAATTGGAAGGTCTGCTTTTTTTGCCTATCGCAGGATAAGGATAAAAAAGCCAGAGCATTACTGCCCTGGCTGAGGTTACCAATCAACAATTCTTATCCTCGCGTCAGAGTAAAGGATTGACCGCGCACTTTAAACTTGCCGTTCGCTGAAACGACTTTCTCGAGGAATTCCTCCGAAACATCCACGGTGGTGCGGTGGTTTTGGATATAGATCCTGCCAAGGGCGTTCCCGGGTATTCCGGCGATGCCAGCGATGGACGCGACCACATCCGAAGGGCGCAAGCCATCCACCTTACCCAAACCCATTTCCAGCCGAATCATGCCTTCTTCGTCGCTCTGTTTTCCGCGGATACTGGCGCGCGGTTTTGCCGGGCTTGCGGCAGCTTTTGGTTTGCGATCCCGCGGTTCCGCGCTGCTGGCGCGATCGGTGCGCTCAGAGCGCGCGCGCCGCTCCGGGCGGACGGCTTTCTCTGGCAGAGGGCTGATCTCGGGGATAGGGCGCTGCTTCTCCTCAGCACGGGCAATTTTTAGCGCCGCTGCCGCCAATTCGATCGGATCCGCGCCGCTGGCAACCAGCGTTTCGACCAACGCGCGTTCTTCCTTTGAACGTCCGCGCTTTAACCACATTTCAATTTTGTCCAACAGACCATCAAGCCGCTTCGCCTGGATTTCTTCCGCGGTTGGCACAGTGCCTTCAACAATTGCCTGACGGGTAAACTGCTCGATCTGGCGAATTTGCCGTCGTTCGGAGGGTCTGGCGAGGCTGATCGCCACACCAGCGCGCCCAGCCCTGCCTGTTCTGCCAATGCGGTGAATGTAGGTTTCGATTTCTTCGGGAAGGTCAAAATTAAAAACATGTGAGATTCCCTCAACGTCCAACCCGCGGGCGGCAACATCAGTTGCCACCAACACCCTCACCTGCCCAGCCCGAAACCGTGCCATGGTATGCTCGCGCGCTTCCTGGCTCAGGTCGCCAGAGAGCGCTTCTGAAGGGTAGCCCCGCAGGTTGAGCTCATTGACCAGTTCGCCAGTGCGCACGCGCGTGCGGGTGAAGATCAGACCAGAGCTGATCTCCTCCATTTCAAATAAGCGTGTCAAAACTGCAAGCTTATCAAACTCATTGACATAATAGACCCGCTGCTCTGTGGACGAGACGGTTACCTGTTCTGGGGTAACCGAAACCAATTTGGGGTCCCGCAAATACCTGCGCGCCAGCTCCCTAATGCGGGACGGCAGAGTAGCAGAAAAGAGCGTGGTCTGCCGCTCAACCGGGGTGGCAGCCAGAATGGCTTCGACATCCTCCACAAAGCCCATCGAAAGCATCTCATCCGCCTCATCCAAAACAACCGTGCGCACCTCGGTCAGGTCGAGCCGGGCGCGTTTAATAAGGTCCAAAATGCGTCCTGGCGTGCCCACCACCACCTGCACACCACGGCGCAGTTGGTTGAGTTGCTGGTTGTAGGGCGTGCCGCCATAAACGGTCAACACCCGCACATCCATAAACTGACCGAGCGCCTGTATCATCTCGGTCACTTGTAGTGCAAGCTCACGCGTTGGCGCGACGATCAGTGCCTGGGGCAGATATTGGTTCGGATCAATGCGTTCCAGGATTGGCAGAGCAAAGGCAGCGGTCTTTCCGGTGCCGGTTTGCGCCTGGCCGGTTACGTCATGCCCGGCTAACATCAGGGGGATGATGCCCGACTGGATAGGGGTAGGCTGGGTGTAACCCAGAGTGGCAATCGCCTGCGCCAGTTCAGGGCGTAGGTTCAAATCTTCAAATTGTTCGGTCATCAAAACTCCTCGTATAGCAATAATCAGACACGCAAAATTCACGGCTAAATGTGCCGTAAACCAGGCAAGTCATCGTCAATTTTACTTAGGGGGAAGTCTTGATTATTCCGTATCGAATCTGCAATGAGTTTCGCCTTGCGGCTTAACTCTCCCAAACAAAGGTTCACCTTCACCTTTTATGGAACGTCCAAAACGTGCACCCAAATAAAAGCTCTCACACAAGAGCTGCAGAAGTATATCACTGAAGATACCTTTGTGTTTTTTTGTAAAGCCCGCCGGCTGCTTAATAAAATCGCACAAAACCATATCGGTCATGTGGGGCATCTTGCCAGATGTGGAGCTCAGCTTAGACCGCTTTTACATCAGATTTGCGCCTCTAACCTTCCTCGAGCTCCATCAAAACTTGCATTCTGAATGCTGTATAGCAAGAAAGCTGCTCTCACCGCATTGATTAATATTTGTACAATCTTAAGGGTTCTGTTAATCAAATTGATATCTTAATTGTCATATACTTTTCGTTATTAGACAAGCTTTCTAACCCCGAGGTCATTGCTCTCTCAATTCTCAGCTAAACCTCAAACAATATCGTTTGGTTCAAGCTTAATGCCTGACCTTAATAATCAACCTCAAATTTTCAGTAAAGGAGAAAAATGATAAAAAACAAGTTGTTGGTCTCCATTCTTATCCTCACAATGCTCCTGGTTGCCTATAGCGGTACCGGGGCAGTTCAACCGGCGCTCGCGCAGCCTCAGAACCCACCAACGGTCAGCTCGCCATATAAAACGCCAGCGGAAAAACCCGCCTCCAGCCTTCCCGCAATCACCGATGAAGCTGGCCCAGCCACCGATGACTACATCGCGCAGGAAGGAGCTGTTACTCCTCTGGCTCTGCCAGCCACGCCTGATCCAGATCACCTTATCAACTCGGACAGTTGGTTCGGTTCCACCCCTCACGGGCTCAGCGGTAACTCGCTTAATGGTGGAAGCCAGAATTTCATCCTATACGACAACGGTCCGCTCATCACCCACCCTGGCGGCGGTTTTAGCGGTTCTGATGTCAGCGCGCTTCAAACATCTCTTGGCTTAACAACCTACGGCTTTGGGAGCAATCAATCAGATGGCTGGCGAGTTGCGGATGACTTTACAATTTCGTCCGCGACAGGCTGGTGGATTAGTGACATTACTTTTTATACTTATATGACAGGTACCTACTCATATCCGCCAGCTTCAACAATCACCGGTCTTTACCTTCAAATTTGGAATGGTTCTCCGGATAATCCAAGCAGCACAATCGTCTTTGGCGATCAAGTGACCAACCGAATGATCGGCACGTATTGGACTAACATTTACCGCACCACGGATACCAACTTATCGGATACTTCGCGGCCGATTATGGCGGTTGTGGCTGACGTCAGCATTTCGCTCCCAGCAGGCACCTATTGGCTGGACTGGTCAGTTACAGGCACTGGCATTTCTAAACCATGGTCTCCCCCAATATCAATATTAGGTCAATCTACCACAGGCAACGCGATTCATCATTTGTCAAGCTGGAATCCAGCCCTGGATACTGGAAATACATTCCAGCAAGGTTTTCCATTTGTAATTGAAGGAGAGGTGGAAAAATGGCTTTGGCATCAACCCGTCAGCACGGATGATTCGAGCCCCTATATCAGTCAAAGGTTCCCGGATTTACCCACATACGACTCCTTCATTACCGATGATTTTATTGCTGACCAGACTTGGGCAATTGACACAATTTATGTTCCCGGAGTTGGTTGGAACGGGTTCACATCCCTGATGAACGCCACTACCCTGAACTGGAAAATTTATGCGGATAACGGCGGCGTTCCTGCTGGCGACCCCACAGGAGGAGGCGCTCCGGCCGTCTGGTCATTGAGTCTGTCGCCAAATGATCCGAATGTCACAATCTCGTTAGGTGTTGAAGGCGATCCCTCCGACACGCTGCTCAAGTTACCGACCCCGATTAAATTGCCCGCTGGTCACTATTGGCTGTTTTTCTACCCTACCATGCCTTTTAACCCGTACGGTCAGTTTGGGCGGCGTTTGTCAGACACAACTTCTGGATATTCAGGTCTATTTATCAATCCGGGCGGAGGTTTTGGCTATGGAACGACCTGGCAAAGTTGGTCAGTGATTGGCGCGTCTCTCCACGATAGCGCGTTTAGCATTGGCGGGACCAAGAACGGTAACTGGAAGAGTATCGCGCCAATCAATAGCGACGGGCGTTCAAGACCCGCGGCAGCAACTGTCGGTGGTAAGATCTATCTTTTTGGAGGGGAAACACAAATGGGGCGAGCGAATACAGTGGAAAGATATGACCCCGCAACGAACACCTGGACAACCCGATCCGGCACCATGCCCATCCCTGCCAGCAATATCTGCGCGGCAGTGATCGGTACAGATGTATATATCCCCGGTGGATACGACGCGTCAAGCAATTATTTGAACGCTCTGCAGGTGTATCACACAACTTCAGATACCTGGAACATCATCACAACCGATCCTCTACCCGCCAGTTTAATGGGCGCGGGATGCGCGAGCCTAAATAATAAACTCTATGTGTTTGGAGGCAACAACCTTGGCACTTACCAAAGCGCGGCCTACGTTTACAACCCCGCTTTGACGGCCGGCTCCCGGTGGACTGCGATCGCTTCAATGTCCAATCCCAGAGCCTACCTTTCTGGCACTGCTGTCAACGGAAAGATTTACGCAATTGGTGGTTTAAACGGGACAGATGTAAATGATGTTGAAGCTTTCAATCCAGCTGATGGCTTATGGCATTCGGTTACAGACTTACATATCGCCCGCGCCGGATTAGGCGCGTATTCAGTGGGAAACACCCTCTATGCTTGCGGCGGCGGCTGGAATTCTTATCTGGACTCTTGTGAAACTTACGACACCACGCAAGGGTATTCCGGAACCTGGAAATATCTCCCCGCGTATATGCTGGAGGGCAGGCGCACATTCGGCGCGGCTAGTATCGGGCCTGTTCTCTACGCGGTAGCTGGCTGGAGGGGAATTTACCTGAAAACCGCGGAGAAATGGTCATTTGATGCCTACTTACCTCTGACCCTCCGGTAAACTTCGTTACCTTTTTCAGCCGTCCTGCTTCATTTTGAAACAGGACGGCTAATTTTTTAATCAAACCCTTTGTTACTTTTGCTGAAACGGAGTAAATCAATCCTGCTTTTTCAGACAGTTTTCATTTTTTTCTCTTGATTTTGAGGCGATTCTTCTCCTTGCGAAGGCAAATTGCATTATAATTTGCTTTAATCCCGCTTACCTATCCCTGTGATGGAGGAAATATGAAAAAGCGTTTTCTGTTAGTGGTAGCCCTGGTTCTGGTGGCAGCCATGTTAGTTGGCTGTGCCTCCAAACCCTCTTCCGTGCTCGACAAAATTCAAAAGGACAAAAAAGTCCTGGTGGGCACCTCAGCCGATTACCCGCCGTACGAATACGTCGACGATGCTGGCAATAAAACCGGTTTTGATATCGACCTCATGACCGAAATCGCCAAACGCATGGGCGTCGAGCTGGTCTGGGTGGATATGCCTTTCGACAGCCTAGTAGCCGCGGTTAGCAGCGGTAAGTTGGACATGTCGATCTCTTGCTTCAACTACGATACGGAACGCGACAAGATTGTCGATTTTTCTGAGGCGTATTACACAACGGAAGACGCCTTCGTAGTCAGCAACACATTTACCGGCACGATTGCTAAGCCCGAAGACGCGGCTAACTATAAAGTGGGCGTCCAATCCGGAACGGTTCAAGACGGCTGGCTAACCGACAACCTGGTCACTCCGGGTTTACTGAAAGAAGCCAACCTTTCACGCTATGAGCGTGTTGACCAAGCCGCGCTGGACCTGGCAAACGGACGTATTGAGGTGCTGATGGCTGACTATGTGCCTGTGCAGGCTCTCGTAGCTCAGAACCCCAACCTGAAGGTGGTCTATCACGGCGAACTTTCCACCGGACCGATCAATATCGTCCTGCCGGATGGGGACGCGCCCCTAAAAGCTGAGATCAACCGCATTATCAAGGAGCTGCAAGCTGAAGGGTTCATTGATAAGCTGGCTGTGAAGTATTTTAGTAACTAACCAATCATCAACTCTTTTCCAGGTTGATGCCCACACCCTGAAAGCTGACCTCAAATCAGCTTTCAGGTAACAACAAGGATCCGAGGAGCAGCCTTTGGACTTTGGTCAGTTTGTTTCTTATATCGCCTCCGGCACAGTCTTCACCGTTGGCGTGACCCTGATTGCCCTTCCTTCGGGGCTGCTGGTTGGTTCGATTCTGGCGCTGCTGTATGTTTATGGCGGCAAAACCGCCGCCCGCGTCATGAAGGTCTACAGCACCATTTTCCGCGGGATCCCGCCAATTGTTCTCCTGTTTATCCTCTTTTTTGCTGTATCAAAGGGCATTAACCTCTCAGCGTTTTGGGCGGGTTCGCTTTCTCTGGGAATGGTGAGCAGCGCTTATCAAATGGAAATCGTGCGGGGTTCGCTGCTCTCGGTCAGCGGTGATCAATTAATGGCTGCCCGCGCGGTGGGCTTAAGCCGCTTGCAAGCCATTCGCTATGTGGTCTTGCCGCAGGCAGTGCGGCTTGCCATCCCGCCCTGGTCTAATGAAGCCGCGATTATCATCAAAGATTCCTCACTGGTTTATGCCCTGGGTGTGCCGGAAATCCTGCGGCGGGCGCAGCTAATCGGCGCCAGCTCCCAGCGCTACCTGTTGGCTTACCTGAGCGCGGCGATCATCTACTTTTTGCTGGTGTTTGCCACTACCCGCCTGCTCGAGCTGCTGGAAAATAAACTCACCATTCCTTCCAACCCATAACATCGGAGCGCGTCATGCCAAAACCAATTTTGACGATAAAGAACCTGACCAAAACTTACGGCAAGAATGTCATTTTTCAGAACCTTGACCTGACGGTCAATGAAGGCAACACCATCGTCATTATCGGTCCCAGCGGCACGGGCAAAAGCACCTTACTGCGCTGCATCAACCTGCTTACCCGTCCGAACAGCGGTCAGATTTGGCTGGATGACCTTGAAATCACTGCCAAAGGTACCGATGAAGATCAGGTGCGGCAGCACATCGGCATGGTTTTCCAGAATTTCTTGCTCTTCAACCACCTGACAGCGCTCGGGAACGTGAAACTCGGGCTAACCAAGGTTAAACACATGTCCGAAGAAGCTGCCACCCAGAAAGCCATGCATGAACTTTCACGCGTGGGGCTGGCAGACCGCGCGAATCACTATCCCGGGCAGCTTTCGGGCGGGCAGCAGCAGCGTGTTGGCATCGCCAGAGCTCTGGCGATGGATCCGCGCGTGATGCTTTTTGATGAGCCCACCTCAGCCCTCGACCCCGAGTTGATTGGGGAGGTCCTGGAGGTGATGCGGCAGCTCGCACTCGAAGGCATGACCATGCTGGTAGTCACGCACGAGATGGGCTTCGCCCGCGAGGTTGCCGACAGAATCGTCTTCATGGAAAAAGGATACATTGTTGAGGAAGGTTCACCGGACGAAATGTTCAATCACCCCAAATTCGACCGCACACGCGAATTTCTCTGGAAGATTACCGAACTTTATGGCAAGAAGGAGAAGGAAGCTAAGTAATGCTGACCTGGCTGGGGTATTTCAAACGCTTTGGCATGAACTTCTTGCGCGGCGCGGGCGTCACGCTGGAGCTGACGGCCATGGGGCTGGCGATTGGTTTTGTACTGGGGTTGCTGCTGGCGCTGGCGCGCTGTTATGGCCCAAAGTGGCTGCGCGCGACCGCAGCCGCCTATATTGCTGTCTTCCGCGGCACACCACTGCTGGTGCAGCTTTTCATTATTTATTACGGTCTGCCTGAGCTTGGGATTGCGTTCTCTCAGACCACGGCTGCCTATCTGGCACTCGGGCTCAATAGTGCCGCTTACCAGGCGGAATACTTGCGCGGCTCGATCAACGCCATCGGCGACGCGCAGATGCAGGCAGGTCGCTCGATCGGGCTCTCTAAATGGCAGACCATTTGTCACATAATCCTGCCCCAGGCGCTGCGGCTTGCACTGCCGAGTTGGTCCAACGAGCCGATTTCACTGCTTAAAACGACGGCTATCGTCTTTCTGATAGCCGTGCAGGACCTGATGGCGGAAGGCAAACGCGCCGCCACTGCCACCTTCGATTTTGTCGGTATTTACCTCGCGGTGGCAGTGGTTTATCTTGTGATGGTCTTCCTGTTGGATGCCTTGCTCAAGTTTCTGGAGCGCAAAACCAAAATCCCCGGTATGGAATTAGAAACCAGGCGCTAAACGCCTGGTTTCAACAATTCAACGAGAAAACTGCCTGTTATCTGGATCTAATTATCTCTTTTCCAGCAACTTCCCTAAAAAGTAGGGGAGTTGTTTGCGCCACCAAGGCCAGTCGTGGTTGACATCATGTCCCCAATAATCCACCCAGGCCGGGATGCCCTTCGCCGCCAGCAGGTGATCCATCGCGCGTGCGTCCGCCAGCATATCATCTTCCCACGCGCCCTGCCCAACACAGATAATGATGTCGCTGTCGCGGTAGCGGCTCAGATGCCATTCATCCGTCAATCCGGGCAGATAGAGCAGTGGAGAATTGAAGTAAACGTCATCATTCACAAAATCGCCAATGAACATCTCTAATTGGAACAAACCGCTTAGCGCGATCATACCGTCAAACAAATCGGGATGTCTGAAGAAGAAATTGCCGCAATGATAAGCGCCCATACTCACGCCCGTGGTCAGCATGCACACCTCGCTGCCAATCCTCGTGCGGACAAACGGCACGACCTCATTACAAATATAGCTGTCATAATCCTGATGCCTGCGCGCGCGGTCCGCGGGGTGCGCGTCCCAATTTGCCCAAGACTGTCCGTCGATGCTGTCAACGGTGTAAAACTGAAAATGTCCCTGCTCGATAAACCAGCGAACTGCTTCGGTCATGCCGAAATCCTCAAATTCAAAGAAACGTCCAGCCTGCGCCGGGAAAACCAAAACCGGTCTTCCACCATGCCCGTACACCTTCAACTCCATTTCCTGATTTAGATTTGGGCTATACCAATGATGATATTCTGTGTTCATTACGCAACCGTCTCCCGTTTTTTTGCGATCCATAACGCGGCTTCCCGGATTTCATCCAACGTTTCTGCACGGACCAAAAATCCATAATCTCCCAACGCGGGGGCGAACACGCCGCTGATAAATTCGTGATGCACGATCCGCTCGCCAAACTCGCGCAAAACCTGGTCAGTCGTGAATTGATACTCTTTGCCAAACCGGCGCGAAATATATGCGCAATAATAAGGTCGCGTGATTTTGGATTCAAAGCGGTTCCCCACCACCACATTGGCATATTCGCGATAGATATCGATGTTATTCGCGAAGTTCCACATGTCAGTTGTCATGCCGCCCGGCGGGCGCATGTTCATTTCCAACCCATAAAGATCCCCATTCGCCTGACGGAAAAATTCAAAATGGAAAAAACGTTCTCGAAGATTATAAGCCGTCAAAAGTTTGCGTCCGGCTGCTTGCAAATCACTGGGGATTTCGCGGTCGATGTAGTACCACAAATCCATCGACTGGTTCACCGATTCCATCACTCCGTCACTATACATTAGGGTCGAGTCGAACACCACCTCACCATCCTGGTCCACCAGACCATCATAAGTGATAATCTGACCGCGAATGAATTCTTCAAAGATGAAATCAATTGGTGGATGATTAGCAAAAAACCCTTCCAGCTCTTCATCCTGATTGATCTGATAGGTGAGGCTGGCGCCAACGCCAATGTCTGGCTTCGCGATGATCGGATACCCCACCTCTGCGATCAATTCCCGTGCCTCCGCGATGGAAGAAATGACCTTTCCGCGCGCCACATTGACGCCGCAAGCCTGATAGACCTTCTTCATCGCGGATTTACGTTTAACCCGTTCCATATCTTCACGATGAAACCCAGGGATATTAAAGTCGCTGCGCAGCGCGGCATCGGATTCCAACCAGAACTCGTTATGAGACTCCAGTCGGTCGATTTTGCCAAACTTGTGCGTCAGAAACCCAAAAGCGCGGACCATTTCGTCATAGTCCAACATATTACCCACCCGATAATACTCAGTGAGGTAAGAAAGCAGCTCCCCGTCTAATTCATGATAGGGGCTGTCGCCAACTCCTAAGACCTTCACACCCATTTCGTTCAGGTGCTTCCAGAAAAGGCGGTAATTTGGCGGAAATTGAGGAGATATCGCTACGAAGTTCATCT
>LUZV01000084.1 GCA_001603765.1 Anaerolineales bacterium Chloro_02
GCTCTGGTCCACAAAAAACGTAATCAAACACAATTTTCGAGACAGAAAGTTTCCGCTCATTTTTTTACTGCTCGGGTTAAGCTTCGTCGCGCAAATGAGCGGGTTCCTGTTCGCAAAATTCAGATTCAAAAAGGCAGGCACATGCGAGTTCTGATCATCAATCCACCATGGCCCGGAAAAGGGTTCGGCACGAGATCCCAAAACCGCATCATCAAGCACCGAAGCGACAAGTTCCTCCAGTATCCCATTTATCTTGCCTACAGTGCTGCGCAGCTCAAAAAGGCAGGGCATGAGGTTTCCTACATCGACTCGGTGATCCAGGATTTCGACCTTCCCTGCACTATTTCCGAGGCCAGGAAGATCGAGCCGGAAGTGATCTTCATGGAAACCACCACCCCCTCCATCGTTGCCGATTACGAAAACCTCACGCTGCTCAAAGAGGCCACAAATGCCAAGGTGGTGGTCGGAGGACCTCACAGTACCTACTTTCATCAATCCGTTCTCGAAGAGTGCCCGGCAATCGACGTTGTTGTACGTCATGAGTTTGACACCAAGATTTCCGCCGTGGTGTCAAATATCGAGGACTTGAGCGGCGTGCCCGGCATCACCTACCGCAACGGACCGGAAATCCTCGATAACGGAGACGGGGAATTGGCAACCGATTTGGACGCGGTTCCGTTCCCCGACAGGGATGTTGTTCCGTGGCAATGGTACCTGGAAGCGTGGTATTCGCGGCAACCCTTCATGAACCTGATGACCTCGCGCGGCTGTCCCTATCACTGCAGCTTCTGTTTGTGGCCGCAGAGCATGTACGGGCACAAACAGCGTTTCCGAAGCGTCGAAAACGTAATTTCCGAGATTCGCCTGCTCACGGACCGGTACGGTGTCCGGGAGTTGAATATCGACGACGGCACTTTTACCACGAACCACAAAAGAGTAATCGAATTCTGCCGCAGGCTCCGGGAGGAGAAATTCGATCTGATATGGACGTGCAACGGCAGGGCCGATACCCTCGATGACCAGATACTCTCGGAAATGAAGAAAGCCGGATGCAAGATGATCCGGTTGGGGGTGGAAAGCGGTTCCCAGGAGGTGCTTGACAAGATTCGCAAAGGACTCACCCTCAAGCAGATCGAGGATGGTTTCCGGATGGTCAAGAGGCACGGAATCCAGGCCCTGGGCGGCTTCATGTTCGGCTTTCCTTACGATTCTCGCAAAACGGTCGAAGAAACGATCCAGTTTGCCAAAAAACTTTCTCCCGACCAGGTACAATTTTCGATCTCGATGTGCTATCCCGGCACGTCTCTCTACGAGTATGCGAAGGAAAACAACTTGCTGTTGGCCAAAAGCTTCAAGGAATTCGACATGACTCACGGGCCGATCGTAAAGACGCTTGACATGGAGCGGACGGACCTCGAACACATCCTCGCACGGGCGTACAGCGAGTATTATTTCAGACCGGCATTCATGGTCCAGACACTTTGCAACATGGCCGATAGGGACGAAATCCGAAGGGTGATGCGGTCGCTCAAGAGTCTGGTAAAGACGATCAGGTTGCATCAATGAAAACGGCGGCCGGTGCAGTGGAAGATCAAGCGGACTTTCAGGTGGGGACAGATGTCTTGCCCGCATGCACCGTCTGCATCGCCAACTACAACGGGATCGACCTCATCGGTCCCTGCTTGGATTCGGTCCTGGCGCAGGATTTCGGGCTGCCGGTTGAAATCATCGTACACGACGACGCCTCCTCCGACGAGTCGGTTTCGTTCATTCGCCGGCACTATCCGGGGGTAAAGCTCATTGTGAGCCCGGAGAATGTGGGTTTTTGCATCAGCAACAACAGGATGGCCTCTCAGGCCTCCGGGGAGTACCTCCTGCTCCTGAACAACGATGCCACCCTACGCCCGGATGCGCTGAAAACGCTGTACACGTTTGCATCGAGGCAGAAGACACCGAGCATACTTGGTCTGCCTCAGTACAACATGATGACCGGTGAACTGCTCGATATCGGAAGCCGGCTCGACCTGTTCCTGAATGCGGTTCCGAATCGAAGCAGGCAAAGGCGGGAAGTCGGGCAGATCATGGGCGCGTGCCTGTGGGTGCCCAGGCGTCTCTGGAACGAACTGGGCGGGTTTCCGGACTGGTTCGGAAGCCTCGCCGAAGAAACTTATCTCTGCTGCCTTGCCAGGCTCAGGGGGTATTCGGTGACAGCCCTGCCCACATCGGGGTACGATCATCTGGTGGGAGGCAGCTTCGGCGGGGGCAAGCTGGTTCAAGGGCGGGCGCGCACCACGTATCGCAGGCGGGCGCTTGCCGAGCGCAACAAGTCCTTTGCCATGTTTATCTGCTATCCGTCGCCTTTTTTTTACGCCATTCTCCCTGTCCACATCGCGCTGTTGATTGTGGAAGGGGCGTTGGTCAGTTGTCTCAAGAAGGATTTGACCCTCTGGAAGACAGTGTATTGGAAATGCGTGCGGGATGTCTGGTCAAACCGGAGGAAGCTCCGGCGCCACCGAAACGAAGCGCAAAGGAATGCCGGGCGCGGCAGGGATTTCTTTAGGGGCCACACCCTGGTTCCATACAAGTTCAAAATGCTGGTTGCCCACGGCCTGCCCGATGTGGAGTGAGTCCACTCGGAGGACGTGTCCCACGAATGAGAGGCTAGGAGCTACATGAAAGAACCGATATACGTCACCCGGCCTTTTCTTCCCCCGCTGGAAGAATTGCAGCCTTACCTGGAACGAATATGGGCCAACCGGCAACTCACCAACGGCGGCCCTTTCCACCAGGAATTCGAGCAGGCGCTTTGCGACTATCTGGGCGTCGAATACATTTCGCTGTTCACAAACGGCACCCTGGCCCTGGTCACAGCCCTGCAGGCTCTGCGTATTACCGGAGATGTGATCACTACGCCTTACAGCTTTGTCGCCACCTCGCATTCGTTGCTGTGGAACGGGATAAGGCCGGTTTTCGTGGACATTGACCCGGAAACTCTGAACCTGGACCCGGATAAAATCGAAGCGGCCATTACCCCCCAGACCACCGCAATCCTGCCGGTGCATGTTTATGGGCGTCCCTGCGACACTCAACGCATACAGTCGATTGCCGACATCTACGGGCTGAAGGTGATCTACGATGCTGCTCACGCTTTCGGAGTGGAAGACGAAGGCGGCAGTATCCTGCGACACGGGGACGTTTCCATTCTGAGTTTCCACGGTACGAAGGTTTTTACCACCTTCGAGGGGGGGGCCGTCATCAGCCCGGACGCGAAGACGAAAAAACGCATCGACTATCTCAAGAATTTTGGATTCGCCGATGAAGTCACCGTCGTTGCGCCCGGCATCAACGGCAAGATGAACGAATTCCAGGCCGCGCTTGGCCTTCTTCAGCTCAATCACGTCGATACCGCGCTGAAGGAGCGGGCCGAACTCGACAGGCAGTACCGGGAGGCCCTGGCGGACATCCCCGGCATTCGCTACCTGACGCTCCCCGATTGCAGCCGGCGCAACTATGCATATTTCGTCATCATGGTGGATCCGGAATACCCGATCAGCCGCGACGAACTCTATACCAGGCTGAGGCAAAACAACATCTTTGCCCGGCGCTATTTCTACCCGTTGATCAGCAATTTCCCGATGTATCGTGCACTGCCCAGCGCAAACAAATCCAATCTCCCAATCGCTTCGGCCAGCGCCGACAGGGTCCTGTGTCTGCCGATTTACCCCGGGCTGGACAAGTCCGCACTGGAAAGCACAGTGGATGTAATAAGAGGAGGTCGAAGTGTCTTATTACACGGAATCCGAGCTTAGAGAGTTGGGGATAAAGGACTTCGGCGAGCGTGTTCGTATCTCACACAAGGCGTCAATTTATGGAGCAAAAAACATCACGGTCGGAAGCGATGTCAGGATAGATGATTTTTGTGTAGTATCCGCCGGAGAAGGAGGCATTGAACTGGGCAGCTTTATCCATGTTGCGGTGTACTCCTCGATCATAGGCAAGGGACAGATTGTCTTGGGCGATTTCAGCAATATATCATCAAGGGTTTCCATATATTCGAGTAGTGATGACTATTCAGGTGCATGGATGACGAACCCTACCGTTCCTGAGGAGTTCACCGGGGTCCACAACGCTCCCGTGAAAATCGGCAGGCATACCATAATCGGAGCCGGTTCCATTATATTACCGGGGGTGACGATCGAGGATGGTGTTGCAATCGGTGCATTGAGCCTGGTAAAGAAGCGGTGCATCGAATTCGGTGTTTATGCTGGCATTCCCGTAAAACGGATTGCGAAGAGGAAGCGAAACATTCTTGACCTCGAGCGGCTCTTCCTCGAACGCCTTGGTGCCGCTAAAAATAATCCGCAGTGATAAGGCGCGTCTTCATAGCCGGCTATATTGCCCAGGGATACATATCCCTGCTGGGCATCGCCTTTATGCCTTTGTATATGCGCTGCATGGGCGTCGAGGCCTTCGGGCTGGTCGGTTTTTTCCTCATGCTTCAGGTCTGGCTTCAGCTTCTCGACCTGGGGCTGTCGTCCACGTTTTCCCGCGAAATGTCGCTGTATCGGGCCGGGGAGATCGATGTCGTGGCCGCAAGGCAGCGCCTTCGGAGCCTGGAGTGGTTCCTCGGGTTGCTGGCACTTGCCGCCGTGGCGGGGTTGATGTCTTCGCGAAATTCGATTGCCACTCACTGGCTAAGTTTTCAACATCTTTCACCCGCTGAAGTTGCCGACTGTATCGGAGCGATGGCGGTGACCGCTGCCTTGCGCTGGCTGACGGGTCTTTACCGCGCGGGTCTGATCGGCCTGGAGCGGCAGATGTGGGTTATCGGAGCAGGCGCGGTGTCGGCAACCCTGAAGTTCGCGGGTGTCGTCCCCCTGCTGGTATACTGGTCGGCGGCGCCTCTCACCTTTTTTTACTACCAGGCGATTGTCGGACTGCTCGAATTCTTTGCCTTTGCCTGGACCATGTACCGGGCGATCCCCAATGCTACTGTAAGTTTTTTCCCTGCATGGACGGTGTTACGGAAGATGTTGCCAATGGCGGGAGCGATGGCCTTCCTGTCCGGCATTTCGGTTTTTCTGACTCAGATCGACAAGCTGATCCTCTCGAGGCTCTTGCCTCTTAAGGAATACGGATATTTCACCCTTGCCGTTGCTGCAGCGGGCGGAGTGTTGGTAATGACTTCTCCTCTCAACCAGGTCTTGCAGCCTCGCATGACAATTATGGCCTCGCAAAAGCAGACCGGTGACTTGCGCGGGGTATACCGGCAGGCGACACAGCTTTTTACAGCGGTTTTTTTCGCCCTCGGGGGCACCCTTGCCTTGTTTGCCGAACCGGTTCTATTCGCGTGGTCGGGAGACCCCCAGGCGGTAAGGGCTGCCGCCCCCATTCTTTTTTGGTATGGGATCGCAAATGCTTTGACCGGTGTTCTTCTGTTGCCGTTCATGTTGCAGTTCGCCCACGGTTATCTTCGGCTGCATGTAATCGGCAATATTATTTTGGGATGCACCTTGCTGCCATTGCTGGTCTACGCTGCAATGAAATTTGGGGGGGTGGGCGCCGGGGCGACACTTGCCGTTTCATACCTGTTATTCCTCATTTTGTGGGTCCCCCGGGTGCACCGCCGGTTATTGCCGGATATGGTCTGGATATGGCCGCTACATGATGTCGGACTTGTGGCAATGCCTGTTTTCGGCTTTCTGCTGACGGCTCGCTGGCTTTTGCCTCTAATGAAAGATCGTTTGCTTTCCGTATTTGTGCTTGGGACGATATTTTTGGGTGCGCTGCTTTCGGGTGTGCTGTCCGGAGATCGTTCCAGGAGAGTATTGTTGAACTGGGTGGGTGGGCGCACATGAACAAACCGGTTGTTTCTGTCTGTATCGTTACCTGCAACCATGAACGCTATATCCGCGACTGTATTATGAGCGTGATAGCTCAGAGCAGCGATGTGCCGCTTGAAATACTGGTGGGCGATGACCTTTCTGAAGACGGCACCTCTGGCATTGTCGCTGCTATCGCAAACGAATATCCTCACCTGATCCGTTATTTTCGCCATGCGCCGCGCCTTGGACCCGCGGAAAATTATCTGTCGTTGATTCGCGAATCACGCGGAACTTTTATCGCGCATCTGGATGGTGATGATTTCTGGCTGCCCGGCAAGCTGGCCGCGCAGGTCTCTTTTCTGGAGCGGCATCTCGACTGCCCGGCGGTGTACTCGAATGCCCTTACGGTCCGGGATGACGGTGCGCCGCTCGGGGTTTTCAATAATCCCCAGCCATCTCGATTTGACATCAACGCCTTGCTGCGTGGCGGAAATTTCCTCAATCACAGTTCAATGCTGTACCGGGCATCCCTTCGAGAAAACTTACTGTCAATGCCGACCCCTTTCCTGGACTACCGTATTCATCTTTGCCATGCCCGGCATGGGGCTATCGGGTATCTCAATCAGGTGCTGGTAGGTTATCGAGTGGGTTCGAGCACTTCAATGGTTGTGCGTGCAAAGGACCTTGTTCTTCGCCTGTATTGGGAAGCGCTGCTCAATGTGCCTCGCGAGTCCGTCAATGCCGAGGACCTTGCAGGAGGTATGGCGGGATTTGTCCGAAGTGTTTTACTTCAATCCTTCAGGACAAATAGTTTTTTCGTTCTGCGGCACTGGCTTCCTATCATTATGGCGGCTTCTCCGGTAGGGCGGATGAGGATGTGCTCATTGATCTCCTCGGGCATTTTCAGGACGGCCATCCAGAAGGCATCTGATATTTTGTGCACACGATTGAACGGCAATCACCTCCAGATACTCTTTCGCCGTTGAAGCGGCGAATACCGGTGATCTATGAATATTACAAGAATCGCTCATGCCCTAATCGCCCGCCTTTTTTTCTGGGGAAACAGGCAATGCAATATCTGCGGCCATCGGGTGAGTTGGTTTCTGCCCTACCGCGGCGGATGGAGATCGGCGCCGCCTCTGATTCGAGCCCTGGATATCATCGGAAGCGATCTGGATAATTTTGAATGCCCCTGGTGCGGCGCAACGGATCGAGAGCGGCACTTGCTGATGTATATGCATGCCGCTGGGCTATTCGATGCGCTGCCCGGCATGGCCGTACTCCATTTCGCGCCTGAACGCCGCCTCTCAAAACTCATTGCCGCCACCATACCCGCGCGCTACATCAAGTGTGACCTCTACCCCGGTGCTCCCGGAGTGGAGAGGGTGGACATACAAGCCATTCCCTATCCGGACAAGACATTCGATCTGGTCATCGCCAACCATGTGCTCGAACATGTGACGGACGATGCGGGTGCACTCGAAGAGGTTCGACGCATCCTGAAACCGGGAGGATACGCGATATTGCAGACTCCCTTCAGCGCAAAACTCCGGGAGACCTGGTCGGACCCGGGCATCGACGATGACCGTGCGCGTTTGCAGGCCTACGGGCAGGAGGACCATGTCCGGTTATTCGGCAGATCGATAGTGGAGCGTTTCGCGGCCGTGGGGTTCATTTCACGCGTGCGTGAGCATAGGGGCGCGCTGGAGGAATTCGACCCCGAGAAATACGGAGTCAATGTCGCCGAGCCGTTTTTTCTGTTTGAACGAAATGACGAGCATGCCATTGCTGGACCACTCGGCAAATCCGGGTGATCGTGCATGCTTCCTCACCACCTTGCTTATCCTCGGGCGTCCCGCAACGGAACCGAACCGCGAATGGCCGCGCCAACAGCCAAAATTGAGCCCCACCTAGGACCTCGCAAACCAATCATCCAGCCTTCCGGAAACTATGCCGGCATAAGACTGTAGGAAAGGCAATAAAAGACCGGGAATTTTTTGACAGGAGTTGACTGACAATTCTTGTCAGGTGCCTGACCATTCTTGGCGGTTGTGCCGCTCGATGAAGCCCGCCCCGCTCCTGACCGGCAGCCCTCCCTGACAAAAGGAAAATGCCATAAACCCAGAGGGGACGCCCGCTTCTCTCTGTTCGAACAACTTATTTACGCGAATTTTCCGTTGCGGCATCAATTTTGCTCATTGCCTCAGGACGAATCGTAAAAAAGTTTAAACGAAGGCCTCCATAAAAAGAGGCTAAAGAAAAGGAGGCTGGCTGACGATACCTGAGGTGAAGCGAGCCTGTTGTCCACCAGCCATCAAAGATCATTTTAAAAGGAGAAAGACATGTTTATCAAGATGAAAGAGAGCAAAGGCTTTACCCTGGTTGAATTGATGATCGTCGTGGCCATCATCGGCATCCTGGCGGCCGTCGCAGTGCCCTTCTACCAGAAATACATTCAGAAATCGCGCCTGACCAGCAAAGTATTCCCCGGCGTGCATGCGATCGAGACCAACATAGGCACCTACTACAGCTTTGCGAACTCATTTCCAACTGGCGGTACATTTGATGAGATGATAACCGACGCTTCCACCAAGTGCTTTAGCCCCTCGATCAGCGGGAAGACTTTGACGATTAAGATTGCAAGCGCTACTTCCTGTCCGGAACTCACAAATCTGGCCGGCAGAGAATTAACTGCCACTGCGACCACCACGAACAACAAAATTGTCGGCTGGACTCTCGGAGGCAGCCTTGCCATCGATTTGGGGCTTGCAAAGGAACAGTAAGTGGTATCGCCGTAGACAGGGTAGTAAAGAATGCCGGGAAAGCCGGCATTCTTTACTTATTTGATTGAGGCAGGAAGGGCATATGAAGATACACACAGCGATCCAGCGCTTACTGAGAAAGTTTCTTCCGATCTTATTTATTTTAATGATATTTGTAGCCTATTCAAATACTTTTACTTCCCCTCCCTGTCTCGATGATTTTCATTCTTTTATTTTTGACAAGGCCCTATATTTACACAATTTATCTTTTTCAA
>LUZV01000085.1 GCA_001603765.1 Anaerolineales bacterium Chloro_02
TAATTATAATTATCAGTTATATATAGATGGGGGAAGGCAACGCCTGGATAAGGGGTTGTGATATTGTATATATTTACTACATCAATATATGAGATTTGATCTGATGATAAGGTGCCTTGATAGGCTATTAAGCCCTTCTTGACATCATCTTGGAGATAGATAGTGTAGATATAACTCCCATTTGACAGCTGCTGGGACACGCTTCCAAATCCACGAAATTCCCTGGCCTTAATATCATGTAACCCACCTGAATAATAATAGGTAGTGATGCTATCGGTTCCCCTCCCGTCAGTGGCCGTAACGGAGGAAACCACGTTTAGAACATATGGAAGGTATGTGTTTGGATATGACGAAGAAGGTGTATAGCCTATCGAATATGATCCACCTATGCCGTTCGAAACATGGCTTAGCAAATCCGGTGCCGGGCCGGTAGAATTGATACCATAAACGGCGCCTGGGCTTGCAGTCGAATCGTAAGTAAAATCCGGTCGTCCATCGCCATTGACATCTGCAACCGATAGAGCAAAAGTTCTGAAAAGGGTGCCTGTCAAGTTTATTTGTGTTCCGAGAATTGTATCGCTGATGAAATGGCGACCGTCGTTCTTCAGGACCCGGATTCCCTCGTATCTCCGGTTTTCGCAACCGCCGTCGGAAGCAACATAGACGATGTCGGGCAGGCCGTTCCCATCTACATCGGTCATATAGAAATAATCCAATGTTCCTGAGGCATCGCAGTAGAAAGAATACAATTTCGTTCCCCAAGAATCACTTGGTGTGAAACCTTCGCCCGTATTTAAAAGGACTCTAAACTCTGCGCCTGTTGTAAAATATAGAATATCGGGTAAAGCGTCACCATTTAAATCAACTACCTGGAAGTGGCTCTTCGTCCGATTCTCGTAGTCAAAGCCAGGGAGAGTACCCCAAAAGCCGTTATCCTGAAAGCCAAGATCGGTGCTTAAGAATACATGGGCAGTAGGGGTACCAGGAGTATTATCCAAAACTAAAATATCGGTCCGACCATCACCGTTTATATCAACCATTCGATAAAGGATTGGAAATAACTCCGGCTCATAAGGATAGGCTATTTCCGTTAGGAAGCTCCCTTCTGAATTACCCAAAAAATATTTGAATCCGTGACTTAACTGGTAGATGTAGTCGAGAATGCCGTCGCCGTTTATGTCGGTCAAGGAAAACGGTAACATGCCAAAGCCTACTTGCGACTGGTGGCCTTCTACCGTCTCGGCACAGAATGCACCAGATGTGGCTAGGCAATTTTTGAGCACACGGATGTCCGCTCCCGTTTCAGTTGCAGTTACATAGGTGACGTCTGGCAACTTGTCGCCATCCTCATCTACTATAGCAAAACCACAAATGTAATATATTAATGATTCCAAAAGATTATCAGCAGCAAATGAATTCCCATTGCTTAAGAGGCCATGAAAATGGCCACTAGCTGGGCTAATATACAGAAAATCTGCTTTACCATCATTATTTATATCAGTGACATCCAGGTAAACAGGGTCGGTACCAACGTCCAGACGTGTCCCCCTTTGGGAGTCAGTGGAATAGAGTGTACTATTCTCTTGCCAACTGAAAGTAATTGGTGGTAGGGCCATTCCATTAATCCCAATTTGGGTTACAGAGTGCAAAAGTAACCGAGAAGTGTTGGGACTAGTAGTATAGCTTAAATCATACTTCCGCGCTAGCTGCTCGACTTGATTCTCATCTTTTGCAAACACCCAAATATGGGACAACATTCTTTTATTAAGTGTAACTAAATAATGGCTGGCATAAGATAATGAATAATCGTTTCTGCCTTCAACAAACTCAAAGTAGATCCTATTGGTGGTTCCCAAGCCGGATGTATTACCAGTATAATTAATTTCAAAAATATAGATATCATAATCATAATTAGAGTAACTGACAGTCATATAGTTTCCATATACATCCTGAACCCTATCTAGATACCATCTGAACGTTTGTCCAGAGTTTTGAGGGTTGGTCATTCTGGAAGTACCATTTGATCCGTAGAAATAAGTCGTCCCACTCTTGTCGGTTACCTCCCAGCGATTCTGAGAAATATTAAAGTAATATCTAAGAAAGGTTCCTTCGATCTTTTGAGAATAATAGCCATCCGGGCGCAGAACCAGCTCGGACATATCGCCGTCTTTTACGGCAACAAAATCATTACCGCTATAATTGAGTCCTTTCTTAGTAGACCTTTGAATCGATCCCATGTCCAATTCCCAGCCTACTCCCAAATGCCCGTTTCCGCGGTAGCTATTGTATCTAAGAGCAATATTTGGAGCAATGTCCCCTCGGCCCTTCGGGACTTCAATGGGAATACTGTAAACCGCCGCCCCGGTATTTGAAGCCATTGTTGGCGACTGTGCCAAGGAGAGTGTCCCAGGGGGCATTGCTCCTGGGTCAAGCGTACCGGTTGAAGTTGACGTGGCCGAAACCGAAGCGGTTTCTTGTTGGCCGGCGGTCGAGGCGTTCTCACCGGCCGTAGTCACCGTTACTCCTGTATCCTGTTCGGCGGCTTCGGCAGCGTAAATGGGTGTTGTGTATACCAGCATTGAGAAAGCGAGAAGAGAAGCCAAGATTGCGCGAAACCTTTTGCTCCGAAACATAACAGCCCCTTACCCTTTAGAGAATTTTATAAAAGCTAAGTGATGGATTTTTAGGCGAATAACGATCAAACAAAGTAGCTGAACAATGACCTGCAGCAGAGAAGGCAAGAAACCGGTTATGTCTTGCCGGAAAAGCAGGGCAAGACTACTTCCCATGAAAAATGTCAGGTTGAAACTATAAGGGGATACTCTCTGTCTTGTGATAAAAGGCACTTTTGCGTCTCCAAGGCGCATTAACCGGGCATCTGATCGCAGATTTTCGGCAAACCACACCCCCCAACCGGAATAAGGCAAAACGACAGCCATTCAAGCTGTATTATATTGTTACGGTTATAGCTGATGGGAATTAAGTTCGAAGTGCCCCTCGTGGTACATGACCTCTTGCCCTCCGCAACAGGCCAATCGACGGTCTTTACGCTATCACTGGCGAAAATCCGCTGTCAAGAAGGAAAATACATTTCTTTACATTACTGTCCGGTTAAATTTGCGTGTGCTCCTCCAAGTTATTGATTTATAATAGCATTGTGTGCGATTTGATTTTTTCGATCTGAAATTTTTGGGTGGTTCTTTTTCCGCGCGACACTAATAAATTCCAGGACTTACTAGAGCAGGAAAGGGCATTCTGAAATTTACCGGACAGTAGTGATTTCTTTAAGAAAAAACTTCCCAAGGCTGTGCGTTGTTGAGGTAAGTAGAAGAAGCCGTTGTGACCAGCAAGGAACACCATCTCTCGTGGGAAATCAAAACGTTATGGGACTTGATATCTGAAAATCACAACTCCGCTTGAGACCATCGAGTTATTTATACGCGAAGCACTAAATAAATGCATAATCGCTATGACTGGAAATGGCCTCCAAGGCCAATGTAGCTCTCTGCATTTCGCAAATATTTATGACGTTGCGTATAATGCAATGTCGTGGGTATCCTGCTTTATGAGGACGTACAGGCATCGTATGATCCCAGTCGGGAATTCATTCGATACACCAACTATCGGAACGATTTAAAGACCATAAGGTTCAGAAGAAACTCCGAGCCAGAGACTTGACCGGCCGCCGCGTAGGACTGGTTCAGTGCGAGGACAAACCATTCTTAAACCTGAAACCATGTCTATGAATCGCACACTTTAACCTTCCTCATCGCTCTTTCTCCCTCATGAAAAAAAAGGCGGCCCCCGTGGGCCGCCTTATTGGGTTATTCTTTCCAGCACCCGCAGCTATCGAAATCGAAGCCGGGGTCAGTAGTTTCCGGGCACAGTGGCGTATTCCACAGCTCGCAGGTGGCCTTCTGGCAACCGCCCTTCTTCCAGGCGATCCGGTCGAAATTGTCTTTGCCCCTGTCGGACAAGCAGAGCTGATCTTCGCAGTACAAATTGCCCACCGTGGTCACCCCCTTCCTGTCCTTTTCAGCGCGCTCGTACATGCGCTTGTCATGATCGGCCAGCTTCTCCATCGGTATCTCCTGCAGTTTCCGCGGCTTCCGGTTCTTTCGGCGGCTCCGGGCCGTTTATGAGCAGTTTTTCAAACGCCTCCAGTTCCGGGTCGGACAGCACTTTTTTCTTATGCAGGGCCCTCCCCAGAACTCGAGTTGAAACCTCGATGCACCGCACCCGGCTGATCAGAGCCTGGAGGGCGTCGGCAAGAAGCGCCAATTCGGGGCGGGACCTGATCTTGAGAAGAGCTTGTTCGGCATCGATTTGCACCGGGGCTTGTCTTTTTGTCTTTCTGTCCTGTTTCGCCGCTGCTCTTATCGCAGCTCGGCGTGCCTGGCGGCTCATGCCGTCTGAACGGGATTTGACTTGGACTTCGGCCAGTGAAGGATCTTCCTGCATTTTTCTGCGAACCTCCCTAGTAATGGTTTACTGTCTTCCTGCGGCAAAAAAGTAACAACTGGTTCCATGGGAAACCGCGGCCTGTCGTCGAATTGAACCATGCCGCGTTGCCGGTAAGCTTCCAGCACCATGCAGTTCCACATCGCATGCGCAAGGTGAGAAAGACCGGAATCCTCGTCGAATTCTTCACCGTTCCACCATTTCCATAAGTGGCGTTGGGCGGCGCCGAAACAAATGCCCCAGTCCATTCCGCGCTCCCAGTTCCTTTCTGCGTACTTGATGCAGCCATGGTCAAAAACACCCACCAGGCTGAACAGCGCATCGGGAGGCAACAAATCGAACCTTGGCTTGCCGGCATTCCACCTGGCGCCTCCTTGGGCCAGCGCCGCTCTTTTTTCTTCCTCGGAGGCTGTTTCAGGAAGATGCACGGCCGTTTTGTTGCCGCTCATGCCCTTACCTCGATCGTCTTGTTGTCGTCCTCAGTCTTCGTATCCTCGTTGTAGCCGTTGTCCTGCCGGGCGTGATTGACTTTCATCTTCGCCTGGAACACGCGCTTGGCGCCTTCAAAATCCAAGTCGGTAAAGGTTGCCAGGAGGCGCCCCATCCCAAACCACATGCTGTAAACCGACCGGGAGGCTTCTTCTTTTTTGAGACCTCCCCCGTCGGCCCACCACTTCCACTTCACCGCATTCTGAATGCCGTTAAGGGTCAGAAATATCGCCGGAAACAGGCGGCTGTTTTCGGGACCGAACGTTTTCGTGCATCCCCATTCAAGAGATCCTTGTGCTTCTTCAGCCGGCAGCCCGGTAAGCTGGGAAAGGGAAATCAGGAAGTGCATCATGTCGATTATCTCGACGGCGATGTTCCGGCGATCGGGGGTCTCTGAGATCAGCTCCTCCAACAGCTCGGCAAACTCCGAGGAAAATGCCTTCCTCATATTCTCGATCCATTGGCTGAGATCTTCGTCGGAGCCTTCGATACAAAGCTTTTCCCAATCGCCAAGGTCTCGCTTCGAAAAGATCTTCTCGTTCAGTTCGGTCTGTAATCTGTACAGTTCTTTCATGCTTATTCTACCTCCTTTTTTGCCCACGCGGCGAAGGCCGTCCTGGTGCAGTTACAAAGAGTCCCCACCAGAAAAGGGCCTCGCTTCTTTGCGATGAGCTTGTACTGGAGACAATCGCTGTCTTCCTGACTGGAAAAGAGCGAAAATTGTCTTCCCTCGGCGGTCACTTCCCGGACGTTGCCTTTTCCGTCGGTATACTTCCGCCCCACCTGTATCTCTGACTTTTTCATTTTCCTCAGGCTCCCAATCAAATAGTCAATCCAAGCTCTTCGAAATACTCTCGAATGGCGCGGGCGATCTTTTGAATCCTGGGATGCGCGCCGGAAGAGTCTCGCAGCTCAATGAAGTGCTTCCAGCCGGACCAGCGCCCGGAAACGACGATCTCAGCCTTGAGCAGGTTCGGCAACACATCCCGGGCGATCTGCGGTCTGAGCCCGTGATAGAGCATGTTGCCGTAAGCGGCGTCCGCATCCTTAAGCGTGGCGCTGATCCCGTAGTCATATTCCTCCGGGAGTATCAAGGTGACACCACGATTGCCGTAGTTGACGTACCGCGTGCTCTCCTGGGTAAAGGAAAGCACCCGGTGACGGACGATCTCGTGGGTGATGCCGCGGTCGGTCGTTATCCGGAAGACAAAAGCGGGGAGGTCGGATTCACCATGAGTTTTGAGGAAGCGAATCTGGTCTGCTTCATTACAGAGATCGACTTTGCGCGAAACCCATTGAAAATCAACGGGAACCTCCACCGCCTGAAAAAGAGCGGGGAAATATTCATTCAGCTTGGGGGCGATCGCGTAATACAAAGCCTTTGAGGCCCACCTGGCGGCTGCATTCAATTTGTCCAGCGTTTCCAGCCAGGCTCGAATATTTCCGGCGATGAACGTGGATCGGTCTTCCAGAGGCCATATCGCATGATAGGCGGCCCTTTTCTTGAAGGTCCCGTAAATGAAAGCCTCACCGGCGATACCGCGGCTTAACTGCAAGACAATGTTGCTGTGCTCCAGAACGGACAGGTGTCCCACGCTTTTTAAGTGCGACACGAACTTCAGTGCCGATCCTTCCGTGATCCTCTCTTCGGACTTGTAGGCTGTCCGTCCGGCTTTTTCGATCATAAGAAGAGCAGATTTTTCATCGGCCGGTGCGATTCCGAGCGCCTCGACAGACTGTTTTACAAACTGAACCATTTTGCCTCCTATACTTTGAACGCGGTTTTTAAATGCGAAGATTCCGGATCGGCTCTTCCCATTCCATCTCCCTACCGACCACATTCACCGTCTGCATTTTCCGGTTCCTGGAACATATCGTGGGTGTAATTGATGCCCTGGATCAAAGGCTTCTCCCAAAGCCCTTGTTGAAATTCCTTCAGCACTTCGCAGCCCTTCGCACACGAAAATTTATCCTCATCCAACCGCGAGCAATTGAAGCAGGGGCTTCTACCGTTGTCCATTTTCTACTCCCATGGTTAGCAGTAAATGATTACTATCGATCCAGGGCAAAAAACTCACCCGCACTGCGATCCACATTTCGGGCAAAACAGGCATCCTTGCTGATAGACGGCAGGACCTCCACACTCGGGGCAGGTCAATTCTTTCCCGCCTGTGACCCGGGGCGGAGCTTCACCGTTTTTGGAATGGTGGCGTTGCAGAATCTTCGCCAGTGCGTCGGGAGTGCTTTTGATCAGCACGGCCTTTTCGTCGCTATCGTCCAGCTTGTCCCATACGCCGGCCGAAGCATTCAGCCCTTCTATCGTTTCGATCAGCCGGTCAATATCCGTCCCGCTTTGCAGGGCCACGGAAATCGACCGGGTCAAAGCTTCGATGTTCACCGAGTCTTCGTTGCCGTTCTTGCCGCCGTTGGCGAAAACTTCGTAGGTCTGCCCGTTCAGCTTGTTCACCGTGATGTACAGAGAACCTCTTGCCGTCTTCACCTTGTGGGTCTGCCCGGACAAGATCCGCGGACGGCTTGCAGGAAATACACTTTGCCCTCCCCCGCCAGCGGGCTCCTCTTTTTTGCCGAAGCTTATCGGCTGGCCTTTCATCGAGCCGTCGACGTATACGGTCAAGCCCTTGAGTCGAAGCTCCCAGGCCTTCATGTAAATGGCGGCAACCGTATCGGGAACTGTTCCCTTGGGGAGATTTATCGTAGAAGAAATCGCAGTGGAAATGCCGCGCTGGAAAGCTGCTTGCATCTGCAAGCGATCCTCCCAGCCGATATCGTGGGCACAGACAAAAACTTTCTGTATGCGCTTTGGAACCGATGTGCCCTGGCAGGAACCGTGATTTTCCACAATCTCGCGGACTGCTTGCCTGTACCACTTCTCCTTGCCGTACCGTTGCTCGAAAACGGGGTTCACGAACGTCCACACATCCTCAGAATCGGCAATGTTTTTGTCGTAGCACAGCGCGAACAGCGGTTCCATTCCCTGAGAGCACTCGGCGGCCAGGGATACGGAGCCGGTCGGCGCCACCGTTGTCCAGTGGGAATTACGAAGCCCGTGCTCTTCAACATATTCCCACTGAGTCTTTTCAACAGGGTCCGATAAATCGAAAAACTTTTCGGCAACCGCCAGGCAGCTTTCCCTGTTTTCCTCATACAGGGGGAATGTGCCCCTTTCCTCGGCCAATCGGGCTGACTGCAGGATCGCCTCGCGCGTTGTAAACCTTGCCAGGCTTTCGGCAAACCTGAACCCTTCAGGCGAATTGTACGGGATGCCGCTGATCAACAGGGTGTCGGAAAAACCCATAATCCCAAGGCCGATTGGCCGGGAATCTACGGCCATCTGCCGGTACTTCTCGGTCGGATAACCGGAAATATCGATCTGGTTGTCCAGCATCCGAACCGCTGACTGAATGACTTTCTGATACGCCGGCCAGTCGAACCAGCCGGGCATTTGTGTCGAGCCGTCAACCGCAAATTTCGAAACGTTCGTGTGGGCCAAGGCGCAGCTTTGATGGGGAAGCAAAGGCTGTTCTCCACAGTTTGCCGACAAAACCCCCGCCGCCAAATAATAGCAATGGGTCTCATCCACGGTCCCGTTAAAGAGATCCGCTGTTTCTCCATCATCGGTTACCGCAAGGACTTTGTGATTCGAAGGGACCGCAACAGCACGCCCGTTCGCAACCAATCTTCTCCCTAAATTTTCCTGGCGCCTGTAAAACGGTTCCAGCGAAACACCGGGCTCCAGGTCTTTGGCCTGAATTTTTTCACCTCCTTTCTTAAAGAAATTGTGCTCCGAATTGCATCGAACGGTTTCACCGTTATCGAGGACTATCTTTATCACCGGAGCATTCTCGCATGTTTTCCGGATATTTCTCATGATCCGGATGCCGATCCGGCCATCCTCAAGCATGGTAAAAACCGGCGTATCTTTCCCTACGAGTTCCCGGATCGGGATCTGCCCGAAGACGGTTTCAATTTTTGTATCGCCGGTGAGGCACGGGTTCGTCGATACGATCCGGCCGACGGTGGGCAATGTGTTGTCTTCATTCGCCCGGTCGACAAACCATATCCCGGGTTCTCCAATGGTGCAGGCATTACGCGCGATCTGGCCGAACAGGTCCCTGGCCGGGATTTCTTTTACGACCTCGCCGGTCACAACACTTTTGAGTTGCCACACCCGGTCTGCTACAACCGCCTCCATAAAAGCGTCGGAGACCGCGACCGACAAATTCATGTTCCGATAATCGAACCGTCCCTGTTCGGTCGATTTAAGCGCGATGAACTCTTCAACCTGGGGGTGCCAGTCCCAAAACATTGCCATTTTAGCGGCGCGCCTTGTGGTTCCTCCCTGTTTAATAGCCTCGCATGTCGCACCCCCCTTGCGCATGAAGGGGAAGGGGCCGCTGCTGTGGCCGCCGGTCGAAAGCGGGCATCCTGCCTCCCGAAGATTTCCGTACTGCAACCCCAGGCCGCTTCCCCGTTTATAGATCCGGCCGGCTTCCGCGTCTGATTCGATGATCGAATCCAGGTCATCCTGGAGATCGCCAACAAAGCATGCACTTGTTTGTGGATGGTCCAGGAACCCCGCATTCATCAGGGTCGGCGAATTCGGGAGCATTATCCGGCTGTCCATCAGGCTCTTCAGTTCCGCCTCGAACTCCGCTCTTCTGTCTTCGGGTTCCGGGGAGGCTTCAAACTTGGCGACGCGGGCATGGACTTGACTGGGGTGGGACTCATTCAACGGTTCTCGGAAATAGAGCTTTTTGTACGTCTTAAGCGAGATTGAATCTTCTTGCTGCATTCCTGTTCCTTTCTGCGTGGGTCCGAAAGGACTCTTGCCAAGTCTGTCATAGTAAGTAATCGATGCCTTACTACCCATTCGAAACTTTTTCGAGGTCGCTT
>LUZV01000086.1 GCA_001603765.1 Anaerolineales bacterium Chloro_02
ATCGTGAACGGCAGGGCTGTTTTGGTGCCGATGGTGGTGGAAGAGCCTTCTGTGGTGGCGGCGGTGTCGTATATGGCAAAGCTGGCGCAACCCACCGGCGGCTTCAGAGCTTGGATGAGCTCGGGGGAGATGATTGGTCAGGTACAGTTGCTCGACCTGGCGGATATCGACGAGGCGGAAAGACTCATTGAAGCGCGTAAAAACGATCTGCTTCAACAAATTCGCGCTCTCAACCCAAATCTGACGCGCCACGGCGGAGGCATTCGCGACCTGGAAGTACGCCGGATTGAGCCATCCCCAATCGGCGCGTTCCTGGCAGTCCATTTGATTTTGGATGCCGCTGACGCAATGGGCGCGAATATGGTCAACACGGCAGTAGAAAGCCTTTCGCCCCTGCTTGAGGAGCTGACCGGAGGCATAGCACATCTGCGCATTCTCAGTAACCTCTCTGACCGACGCCTGGCAAACGCTGAGGTCATCCTGCCGGTTGAGGCGCTGGCATTTGACGGCTTCAGCGGCGAGCAGGTTCGCGATGGCGTGATCGAAGCGTGGGCGTTCGCTGAGGCGGATCCCTACCGCGCGGCCACACACAACAAAGGAATCATGAACGGGGTTGACGCGGTTTTATTGGCGACCGGCAACGACTGGCGCGCGGTGGAAGCCGGCGCGCACGCCTATGCCGCCCGCGGTCAGCGCTACACCAGTCTGAGCGTTTGGAGCAAGGCGGAAGATGGAAGCCTGAAGGGAAGCCTGACCCTGCCGATGGCAGTCGGTATCGTTGGCGGCGCCACGCGCGTGCACCCTGGCGCGAAAGCCAGCCTGAAACTGATGGGCGTGCAGCACGCTTCGGAGCTGGGTGAAATTATTGCCGCGGTCGGTTTGGCGCAGAATCTGGCTGCTCTGCGGGCGCTTGCCACCGAGGGCATTCAAAAAGGGCACATGAACCTGCACGCCCGCCAGGTGGCGCTTGCCGCTGGGGCGAGCTCTGAACAGGTGGACCCATTGGCAAAAGCGCTTACTGCGGCTGGCAGGATCAGCTTGAGTGAAGCCAAAATTATCCTTGAACAATGGAATGGAACAGACCATGGAATCAAATAATCACGACACCGAAAACGGCAAACTGCTGATCCCAAAACGCAAAGTT
This sequence comes from Anaerolineales bacterium Chloro_02, assembly GCA_001603765.1. Classification (GTDB taxonomy): domain Bacteria; phylum Chloroflexota; class Anaerolineae; order Anaerolineales; family Anaerolineaceae; genus Mesolinea. Next base: position 1,145 of record LUZV01000086.1, read on the forward strand.
GGCATCACTGGCTACGGGGCTTATGTGCCGCGCTACCGTCTGCCTGGTGTGGAGATCGCCCGCATTTGGGGCGGGAATGAAGACGGACTGCCGGTGACGGAAAAAGCCGTCGCGGGCTTGGATGAGGATGTAATTACCATGTCCATCGAAGCCGCCCGCAACGCGCTGAAGCGCGCTGAGATCTCACCGGAGCAGCTGAGAGCGGTTTGGGTGGGGTCGGAATCGCACCCATACGCGGTGAAGCCGAGCGGTACCGTCGTGGCTGAGGCGATTGGCGCATCGGGCAGTGTGAGCGCCGGGGACTGGGAGTTTGCCTGTAAAGCCGGCACAGAGGCGATGATGGCGGCAATTGGTTTGGTCGGCTCGGGCATGGCGGATTACGCGCTGGCGATTGGCATGGATACCGCCCAGGGTAAACCCGGCGACGCGCTGGAATACACCGCGGCTTCGGGAGGCGCGGCGTATATCATCGGTCCTCAGCAGGGCTCGCTGGTCAGTATCGAAGCTGCTTATTCTTTCGTTACCGATACGCCCGACTTCTGGCGGCGCGCGCACGCTGTTTACCCCGAACACGGTCAGCGATTCACCGGTGAGCCGGCGTACTTTAATCACGTTACCACCGCCACTTCAACTATCCTGCGCGAAACCGGCTTAAAACCTTCCGATTTCGCCCATGCTGTTTTTCATCAGCCTAACGAAAAGTTCCCGCGCCGGGTCGGTAAAATGCTCGGCTTTAAGGATGAACAGATCGAAACAGGGCTCCTTTCCCCGATCATCGGCAATACTTATAGTGGAGCGGCGATGATTGGTTTGACAGCGATTCTGGACGTCGCGAAGGTTGGCGAATTGATCCTGATGACGTCTTATGGCTCGGGCGCTGGGTCTGACTCGTTTGTGCTCAAGATGCGCGGAGCGCTGAAAGAGCGCCGTGAGAACGCTCAAAGCACACAAAGCTATATCGCCAACCGGGTTGGGATCGACTACGCCACATACCTGCGCTATCGCGGCGAGATTGTGACTGGCTGAGATGGCAACTTACCCCGAAGTTGTGATCGCGGGCATTGGTCAGGTGCCGGTGCGAGAGTATTGGGACGTATCCCTGCGGCAATTAGCGGGGCGCGCGCTAAGAGACGCCCGCGCGGATGCCGGCAATTTGCAGCCTCAGGTGATCTATGCGGGCAGCATGCTGGCTGCCAGCGCTTCACATCAGGCTAATCTGGGGGCGTTGATCTGCGAGGTTGCCGGGTTGGCGGGGCAGGCTGAGGGCGTTACCGCCGAAGCTGCGGAAGCCTCCGGCGCGGCGGCGCTAAACCTTGCCTGGCAGGCGATCCGGTCTGGGTTTGTGGACGTCGCGGCTGTGGTGGGGGTGGAGAAGGTAACGGATGTGGTCGGCGCGGGCAACGAGCTGGAACTGCTGGGCGCAAGCTTGGACGCGGATTACGAGAGCTCCGAAGGGCTCACCCCAACCGGACAGGCAGCGCTTTTGCTGCAGCGATATTTATACGAAAACCAGTTCCCACGGGATGTGTTGAGAAGCTTCCCGATGATTGCGCGCGCGAACGCGGTAAATAATCCCAACGCGTTTTTTCAACGAACGCTAAGCGCGAAGGCCTATGAACAAGCCCCCACTGAGGCTGAACCGCTCAACTTTTTTGACGTTTCCGCGCACGCTGACGGCGCCGCTGCGCTGATCCTGACCCGCGCTGATCTCCTTCCCAATAATTTGCCGCATAAACCCGTCAAATTGCTCAGCTCCAGCCTGATTTCCGGGCGGCTTGCGGTACACGACCGCACGGACCCGCTTTTCTTTGAAGCAGCGGCAGTTTCTGTGAGGCAGGCGTGCCTTAAGGCGAATATCTCGCTGGCGAACATAGACTTCTTTGAGTATTCCGACAATACCACTTTGCACGCGCTGCTCTCGCTTGAGGCAGCCGGCTTTGCTCCGCCCGGCCAAGCCTGGAAACTTGCCATGGACGGCTCACTCTCTCTGGAGGGGTCCCTTCCTGTGGCGACGATGGGCGGGCACAACGGGCGCGGTTTCCCCCTCGGGGCGTCTGGCGTTTATCAGGCGGTGGAAGCCTGCTTGCAACTGCGCGGCGAGGCTGGCGCGAATCAGATCAGCCACGCCCGCTGCGGTATGATCCAATCGCTGGCTGGCACAGGGTCCGCGGCGGTAACGCATATTCTGTCAATCTAACTGAAAAGCGAATACGAGCCGCACTGAAATCGGACTCATCATAAGCCTGATGGTACAATCGGGGTATGAAAATCAAGCGTTGGCATGTGGCGCTGGGAATACTCATCAGCGCGGTTTTTCTTTATTTGGCATTCAGGTCAATCAATTTCAGTCAGCTCTGGCAATATCTGCGAGAGGCAAAGTGGGCATGGGTGTTATTGGGGCTGGTCTGCTACTTTTTGGGCGTATGGGTGCGCACCTGGCGCTGGCAAGTTTTGCTGAACCCGCTAAAAAATATCTCCCAACGTAAGCTTTTTCCTGTTGTGTGCATCGGATACATGGGCAACAACGTTTATCCAGCGCGCGCTGGTGAGGTGCTACGGTCGATCCTGTTGAAACAGAAGGACGACGTGCCTATCTCTGGTTCGCTGGCGACAATCGTAGTGGAACGGCTGTTTGATGGAATAACAATCCTGGCGCTGGTGTTTCTGAACTTCAGGCAGCTGGTGCAAATCGCGCCGGATGCTGATTGGATGAGGCGTATTCAGACCGGATCGATCCTGGTCGGCGCGATTTTTGGGGTAATTCTGTTAGTTTTTCTAGCAATGGTCTTTCTCCCAAAACAGACCGAAGCGATGAGCGGCTGGATAATCAACAAACTGCTGCCGCGGAAGGCGCGGCCGAAGGTCAGCGATATTTTGAATAAATTTATCGATGGGCTGCGCGTGCTGCGCTCGCCGGGGCAGTCGCTCCTGGTTTTGGGGCTTTCGATGCTGGTTTGGATTCTGGAAGGCGGCTTATATTGGGGCGTGATGAAGGCGCTGGGACTTGAGCTCAGCTTCATGAGTTTGCTGTTGGTGGAGGGTGTGGTGAACCTGGTGCTGCTGATCCCAGCCGCGCCGGGCGGGCTGGGCACCTTTGATGCCGCCGCCAAATTCATGCTCGCCTTGTTTGGCATCCCCTCTGAACTGGCGTTGGGCTACGCGCTAATCTTGCGGATGGCTCTCTGGATCCCAATTACAGCACTGGGCGCATTGTTCTTTGTCAAAGAAGGATTCAGCCTGACCACGAACCTTGAAAAAATTCAGACAGACTACCGCTCTGATGAATGAACTGAAAACAAATAACACAATCGAAGGAAATGACATGACTGAAAATAAACGCCAAATCGCGATTATCGGCGCAGGCTTTGCCGGAATGAGCGCCGCCTGGGACTTAGCAAAAGCTGGGCATCAGGTGAGCATCCTGGAGGCGGCGGCTGAGCCGGGCGGTTTGGCTTCGGGCTTCAAAGAACCGCATTGGGAGTGGTCGGTGGAGCGGTTTTATCATCACTGGTTTCAGACCGACTCTCATCTGCTCGGTTTAATTGAAGAATTGGGGTGGTCCGACAAGGTGCACTTCCCAAAACCGATCAGCGTGATGTACCACGAGGGCAAATTTTACCCATTCGATTCTATCCCCGCGGCTCTGGCTTACCCGGGGCTTGGGTTTGGTTTGAATAAGATCCGCTTTGGGCTGGTGGGCGTCTATCTAAAATTGACCAATAACTGGCGCAAACTTGAAAAATCAACTACCGATGCCTGGATGCGCAAGTACGCCGGCAACGAGGTGTATGACAGCATGTGGCAGCCGATGATGATCGGCAAGTTTGGGGAGAATTGGCACGATAAAGTCAGCATGGCGTGGATGTGGGCGCGGCTAAAAGTGCGCACCACAAGGCTCGGCACGTTTGAAGGGGGCTTTCAGGCGTTCGCCGATCAATTCGCAGCGAAACTGCAAGGAGCTGGGGTAAACATTCGCTATAACACGCGCGTCAGCACGATCCGCCGGTTGGAGGATGGGCGAATGGCTGTCAGCCTTCAAGACGGCACCAGCGAAAACTTTGACCAGGTTTTGGTAACGCTTTCGCCTGGTATGATGGCGAAAATGGCGCCGGATTTGCCGGAGGATTACCTCGGAGGGTTGTTGAAATTAAAGAGCATGGGGGCGGTGGTGATGACGGTTTCCATCAAGCATCCACTTTCGCCTCAGGGTTACTACTGGTACAACATCCCCAAACAAGCGGGTTTTCCGTTTCTATCGCTTGTGGAACACACCAACTTCCTCAAGCCAGAGTACTTTGGCGGCGATCATATTCTTTACATTGGCGATTATCTCGAAATCGATCACCCCAACTTCAAGAAGAGCGATGAGGAATTGGCTGAGGAATTTCTGCCTCACCTGAGCAAGATAAATCCAAATTTCAACCGGGATTGGGTGAAAAAGATTTGGGTCTCCAGGACGCCGTATGCCCAACCGATCCCGCTGCCTAATCACTCAGAAAACATCCCGAGCATCAACACACCCATTCCCGGTCTGTTTTTTGCCAGCATGAGCCAGGTTTACCCATGGGACCGCGGGACGAACTTCGCCGTGGAAATTGGACGCCGGGCGGCAAAAATGATGCTTGTTGAGAAAAATATGGATGGCGTGTAGTTTTTCGAATCTTAAAATTCTGATTCCAAAAAGGGAATCACTATCTTCTTTCAGGAGCTGAATTTAACAGTTTTTGGAGCTGGAGTTTGATCACCATTAGTTGGAACAAATTTGCGAAATACCTCACAAACACCCACATATAGGGGTGAATCCGAGGTGTTTTGCCTACTTATTAGGGTCAGAAGAATTATCCCCACCCCGGATTAATGCTGGGTTTGTCTCGCGGGGAAATCTGGGAAAAGTCATTCTTAAAGAATCGCGATTCTTTAAGACTCAAAGCGCTGAAAACCTGCTTTTGGGTGTTAGAATCGTCTTATTCACTGAGCAGGACAACTCAAAAAAGCTCACAGGTGATGCGAATTTAGAGGAAAACGGATCACTTTATTAAACGTCGATATTTCACAGAATCCCGCAACGCGCGGGCGAGGGAGAAAGCCGAATGAATGCTCAACAGGCTTGGCAGGCAACAATTGGACAATTGCAGATGGAACTTTCGAAGGCGTCATTTGATACCTGGGTTAAGAATACTCAACTGATCTCCTACGAGGAAGAAACCGGAAC
>LUZV01000087.1 GCA_001603765.1 Anaerolineales bacterium Chloro_02
CCCCACCTGGGCTGTGATGATCGCCCTGGCGATTACCGGGCAAATTGCCTGGGCAGTAGAAAACACTTGGTTTAATACCTTTGTTTACGACAAAATCACACCCGACCCCCGACCGGTCTCCTGGATGGTGGCTGCGAGCGCCGTCGTGGCGACCCTCACCACGATTTTCATCGGCACGCTCAGCGACAGAACGCGCTCGAAATGGGGACGGCGCAAGCCGTATATCCTGTTTGGTTATGTGCTTTGGGGCGCCATGACCGCGCTCTTCCCAACCACAGCGCTTGTCAAAAATATCTCTCTTGCGGTGGTGATGGTGGTGCTGGTGGACTGCCTGATGACGTTTTTTGGTTCCACAGCCAACGATGCCGCCTTTAATGCCTGGACAGCGGATGTGGCACCGGCGGATCAGCGCGGCAGAGTGGAAGGCGTGCTTAACCTCAGCCTTTTCATCGCCCAGTTGATCGCGATTGCGGCAGCCGGCGCGCTGATAGATAGCGTTGGCTATTTCACTTTCTTCTACGTGCTGGGCGGGATTGTGATGCTTGTTGGGTTCGCGGCTGGCGGCGCGCTGAGGGATCAGCCGAGCGATCAGCTGCCGAAAAATGAGAAGTCCTATTTTCAGGAAATTCGCGAGCTTTTTAGCCTCAACACTCTGCGGGAGAACTCGAATCTTTTTATTATTCTGATTTCAAGCATGCTTTTGGGAATTGGCTTTCAGGTCGCGTTCCCTTATATGATTATCTACATCAACAACTACATTGGTGTGACAAAAACAGAATACGCAGTGGTCGGTGGGGCAGTCATCATTGGGAGTGCCATTGCCGCGATCCCCGTTGGCATTTTGGCGGACAAAATCAACAAACGTTTGATGATGGGGCTATCCATCGCGCTGACTTGCGCGGGTTGCTTTTTGTTTTCACTGGTTCGCGGTATTCCACTTCTGGCCGCGACCGGTCTGATCTGGCAAATGTTTAACATGTCCGCGTCCATTGCCGCGATGGCATGGCTGAAGGATTTGCTTCCAGAAGAAAGCCGCGGTCGTTTTTTGGGCATCCGGATGGTTTTTTTGGTATTGCTGCCAATGCTGATCGGGCCTGGTATTGGTTCCGCGCTTATCCGCCGTTACGGCATCCCAACGGTGACCAACGGGCAGGCAGGTTTCATCCCGGTGCCGCTGATTTTCCAGGTAGGCGCGATGTTGGGTTTGTTAGGGCTTATCCCTTTGGTTCTGACCCGCTTCGAAAAACCAAAAATTAAAGAGGAACCGCATGGCTGATTTGACCTATCATAAGCTGACAACACCCTGGAAACCCGCCGAACCAGTCCCGCTGCCTGAATATCCGCGTCCGCAGATGACCCGCGAAAACTGGCAGAATTTGAATGGCTGGTGGGAGTGCTCAATCCAAAAACTGGGCGCGCCGCAACCCTCCTATTTTGAACGGAAAATTTTGGTGCCATTCGCCCCGGAATCGCGCCTTTCTGGTGTGGAGCATGTTTTGCAGCCAGATGAAACGCTCTGGTATCGCCGGAGCTTTAAGACCGCGAGGCAGCAGGGTGAGGTGGTCATACTGCATTTTGGCGCGGTTGACTTCGCCTGTGAGGTGTGGGTGAACGGAAATCGCGTTGGCGAGCATTGGGGCGGCTATCTGCCTTTCAGTTTTGACATCACCGCCAGTTTGGTTGAGGGCGAAAATGAACTGGTTTTGGCTTGCACAGATGCCACGGAAGCGGGGCTGCACCAAAAGGGCAAACAGCGCCTGAAACCCAGCGGGATCTGGTACACATCTGTTTCGGGCATCTGGCAGACGGTGTGGCTGGAAGTGCTGCCAGCATGGCACATCCAGGGGCTGAAACTAACCCCCAATTTGGACGCCAGCAACCTGCTAATTGAAACCTCATTTTCTAAGGGCGTAGGTGTGGCACAGGTTGAGGTTGAGGCAGTCGCCTCGTTTGAGGGTCAGGAGGTCGCGCGCGGGCGCGCGGTTGGGATGAGCCAGCTGCTTCTGCCTATTCCCAACCCCAAAAAGTGGCATCCGGACCATCCGCACCTCTACGACCTGACCGTGAAACTCAGGGTGGGTGGCAAGGTTGTGGATGAGGTTGGGAGCTACTTTGGCATGCGCAAATTCGGAAAAGCCCGCGACAAAAACGGCTTTTGGCGCTGCACCCTCAACGATGAGCCGATTTTTCAATACGGTCCGTTGGACCAGGGCTACTTCCCCGAGGGGCTCTATACCGCACCGAGCGAAGAAGCGATGCTTTCTGATATTGAATACGCCAAGAAAATCGGCTGCAACATGATCCGCAAGCATGTCAAGGTTGAACCGGCGCGCTGGTATTACGCCTGCGACCGCCTGGGTATGATTGTCTGGCAGGATATGCCGAACGGAGGGCGCACCACAAAAGACGCTATCGTAGCGTTTACTTTTACCTCCGGCATCCACCGTAGTGACATCCGCCGACTGGAGCGATTTGGCAGGGAAGACGCTGAAAACCGGGAAGAGTTCAATCAGGAGTTAAAACAGCTTATCGACAGCCTCTATCACTTCCCGAGCATCGCCGTTTGGGTGCCGTTTAACGAAAGCTGGGGGCAGTTCCACGCGATCCTGACCTCATATTGGGTGAAGGGCTATGACCCAACCCGATTGGTGGATCACGCTTCTGGTTGGTTTGACCAGGGCGGAGGAGACTTTCAGAGCCGGCATGTTTATGTGAAAGCCCTGAGCGCCTCACAGCCGGACGAGCGTGTGCTGGCAGTAACCGAATTTGGCGGGTATACCATGAGCGTGGATGGGCATGTTTACACCGAGAAAAAGCGCTTTGGCTATGGTCATCACAAGGACGCTGCTTCTCTGACTGACGCATATTTACGGCTGCTCGAGGAGCAGGTGAAGCCTCTGATCCCGCTTGGTCTTTCCGCGGCGATTTATACCCAAACCACCGACATTGAAACAGAAATCAACGGCTATCTGACTTACGACCGCAAGGTTGAAAAAATGGACGCAGTGGTTTTACGCCAGGCGCACGAGGAGCTTTATAAGGCGATGTCGGGGATATAAAAGAAATGCGTCAAGCTGACGCATTTCTAAACCCTTGAGACAACCTTTTTTTACTCAAACGGTTGGAATTGCAGCAGGGCGTTGCTGGTGGCATCGGTAACCCAAATTTTTCCGTCCGCGGTGGCGGCGATGCCGCTGATGATGCCCATCAGATAGCTGTTGTCGAACCCGCCCCAAAGCAGCTTAAAATTGCCTTCACCGTCGAATACGATAACGCGACCGCGATCTGGATCGGTGATGTAAACATTGCCATTTTGATCCAGCGCCAGGAAAGGCTTGTTGTCAAGCGAGTCCGAACTCCACGCGTCCACATCCCAAACTCTGACTGAACGGAATTGGAGCCCGCTGGCATCCGATTCAAAGACCTGCACGCGGTAATTCCAGGTATCGGCGATATAGATTTTGCCGTCCGGGCTAAGAGCAATGCCGACTGGCTCGTCAAGATTGCCCGCTTCCATGCCAAGGCTGCCAAATTGGGTCAGGTAATCGCCATTTGAGTCAAAAACCACCACGCGCTGTTTGCCGGTATCGGTAACGAAGACCCTCCCGGATTTATCGACCGCGATTCCCCGTGGACCCCAGAACCCATCCGGCAAACCGTTGACCTCAAAGCTGTTCCACATGCGTAGGAATTCCCCTTGGGGAGTGAAAACCTGAATGCGATGGTTCCAGGTGTCGGCGACGTAGACGTTTCCATCCGGACCAACCGCGACGCCCCAGGGTTCATTGAGCAATCCACCGGGGACAACACCATCCATCACGTTGCCGTAGCCGCCAAAGGCATTGATAAACTCACCCGCGGAGTTGAGGTGAACAATGCGGTGGTTGCGGGAGTCTGCCACAAACAGGCTGCCGTCAGCGGCGGTGGCGATCCCACGCGGGGCGTTGAAGCCCTTTTCGCCGGCGTAGGTGATAGCGGCGCGCGGATCGAGGCTGATGGTATGGTCAGCATAGGGGTCAACGTGGGGCGCTTCAGGTTCCGGGCTGACGCCATACTCCCAGATCATCGCGGCAATATCTTTGCGGATATACATGCGCGCGAGGTCGGAAGGCGACCAGGTGGCAAGTGTCAGAGATGGGTTGTTGAACGCGACCGCATACTGTCTGTAGTCGCGGTTGAACCAAAGCTGCCAGATTGCCGAACGTTTGGCTGGATCTTTCCAGTCAGTCAGCACGCTTTTTAGCGACCAGTTGCGGTAAAGCGATTCGTTGGGCCACCACATGCGTTTATAGTCGTAGCGGTAGTAATTATCGCGCACAACCGGCTCGATCTTGGAGAAATTGGAGGAGCCAACCACAATAATTGGAGAATCCTGGAGCGACTTCGTCACGTTTTGGTCAAAGTC
>LUZV01000321.1 GCA_001603765.1 Anaerolineales bacterium Chloro_02
GGCCTTTCCCTACGGGTTGAATCGAGCGGATTGACTCGATGAGAAAAAAAGAAATGGTTTGTAGGGAAGGGGCTTGCCCCCTTCCTATTTTTCTCAGAAAGGCACAAGGCCTTTCCCTACGGGTTGAATCGAGCGGATTGACTCGATGAGAAAAAAAGAAATGGTCTGTAGGGAAGGGGCTCGCCCCCTTCCGTTTTTTCGCGGAAAGGCGCAAGGCCTTTCCCTACGGGTTGAATCGAGCGGATTGACTCGATGAGAAAAAAAGAAATGGTCTGTAGGGAAGGGGCTTGCCCCCTTCCTATTTTTCTCAGAAAGGCACAAGGCCTTTCCCTACGGGTTGGGTGGAGTTTTTCCCGGAAAGGCACAATGCCTTACCATACGCATTTGGTAACACGGAATGCTACAAGATCAATCCCGACGGATCCAATTCAATTGGTTGACATTTCCCCACTTTCGTATAAAATATCTATTCACGCCGGAGTGGCGGAACTGGCAGACGCGCTACGTTCAGGGCGTAGTGAGCACAGCGCTCGTGAGAGTTCAAATCTCTCCTTCGGCACCTAAGACCTCCTTTATTGGAGGTCTTTCTTTTTCTCCAAGAAATCGATTGCGAAAAGGACCCTCAGTGGTACAATATTTGCAGCAAAGGCTGATATGTTCAACAAACTGCTGGAAAAAATCAAAAACGTTAACTGGACCGACCGCCGATTAATTTCAGTGGTGGTTATTTTGGTCCTTGTTGTATTAATGATGGACTTCAATAATCGCATGAGCAGCCTGATCAAGCTCAGCCAAATGGAACCGA
>LUZV01000088.1 GCA_001603765.1 Anaerolineales bacterium Chloro_02
CCAAAAGCCTACGTCACCCCGCCAGAAATCCTGGGTAGCCCATATGAAGCTGAATATCGGGCGGTGATGGACCATCTGTTTAGCGTTTATGCCGAAGCCTTGGCAGCGCTGCGCCCTTGGGGAGAGGCAAATACGCCTCGCCGCGAAAACGAAAGCGAAAAAGCCTGGGCAAACCGCGCCCGTGTGAAAGCTGTGGACGTTGCGAGGTTCATCCTGCCTGCCGCGGCAATGGCGAATGTGGGTCTGACGATTAACGCGCGCGCGCTGGAATATGCCATTAAGAAAATGCTTTCGTCCGAACTTGAAGAAGTGCGCCTGATTGGCGCGGAAGTGAAAGCGGTTGCCACTCAGGAGCTGCCCACCTTGGTTAAATATGCCGACCCAATCGCCTATTTGCCAAATCTTCGCGAAAAATTCCGCGCGGTTGCCAATCAGATCGACACCATTTCAGGCGCGCCTTGGTGCAGCCTTAAAGATGTGGACGAAAACGCTGAAGATCGGATCCTGGCGGCGGTTCTTTATCGCTTTGGCGACGACTCCTTCCAGGTTTGCCAGGACCAAGTCCTGAATATGTCCGAAGTGGAAAAACAAGGCTTGGTGGATGTGATGTTTGACGGGCTGACGGATTTTGACGTGCCGCTGCGGGAGTTGGAATATGCTGACGCGACCTTCAGCCTGGTGATGGATCAAGGCGCGTATTTTGAGTTCAAACGTCACCGCATGATGGCGCAAACCGTTCAGGACCTGACCACCCGCCTGGGTTACGCTATTCCAAAAGCTGTCACGGAAGCAGGTTTTGAGGCGCGCTACCGCGAGGCGATGGACGAAGCTGCCAAATTGTTCGAAAAGCTGGCAGCCTGGAATCCTCAGGTGGCTGCTTATATCGTTCCCAACGCGTATAATCGCCGCGTCTTATGCCGCGCCAACCTGAGAGAACTCTTTCATTTCATCAAACTTCGCTGCGCCAAAAACGCCCATTTTTCAATCCAGCGGGTTGGTTGGGGAATGTTGGAGCAGATTCGCCCATACTTCCCGCGTTTCAGCCAGAAAATTCAGGTGAAGGGAGAGGCGAGCGCCCAGGCGCTGACAGAGGATTATTTCAGCGCGGTAGCGATTATGCCCAATCTCGCCACTGAGGATTAGCAGCGCGGGCGGAATTGCAAACCCGCGGCGATTGGTATAATTAGTAGAGCGTCCCAGTTAAAATCGGACGGAAAGGAACCAGATGAAACGAAACCTGATCTTTTTAACGTGTCTAATTGTCTTGAGCTTACTTGCGGTGAGTTGCGGTTCAAAAAAGCCAACCGAGTCGACTGTTAATCTGCCTGTGGTCGGCGGAGAAGCTCAGGCTACAACTGTTGCACCGCAGCAGCCAGAGGCATCGGCGCCGGCGAACACATATCCAGTTGGAGATTCTGCCGCGCAAGGCGCGCATGACCCAGCGCTCGCTTACCCCATTGATAAAGCCAGCCCAACCTATGAGGCTGAAATGCGCGCTTTTGTTGAAAAAATCCTTAATGGAGCGTACAAAATTGAGGATCTTGTCAAAAAGGATGAGGCTCAACTGCGAGAAATCCTGACAACGGCAGCTCAGGGGAAGTTGATACTCACTGAAGGGCAGCTAAAAGCGGCTATAGACTGGTTGTTGAAAAAATAAGTCGATTTTCGATCTATTTAACACCTGCCCAAATTCGGGCAGGTGTTTTTTTAATCGGGGGCAAAAAAACAGCCAAATACGCCTGGTTTTAGGGTAAAATTATGATGGAAACATGTGGGCTATCCTCTCATGCGGGGATTTGTTTGCAAGGTTTTGAAGACGTAGAAGACAATCGGAATTGGAGAATTGAATGGCTATTCACTTATATTTATCTTTGTTTCCTGAAGCGTTAATCGCTTCCATGTTATCACCAGAAGATTTCGGCACTTATTACGCGCTTGGCTCCGCAAAGAAATCCCGTGGACAGGCGATCTTTTTTGAGGTGGATCCTACCTTCCGCCACCCCCACTTTAAAATTGATGAGGCCTTTAAGCGCTGTGTTCCCCATGATGACGGCAGTCTGAAGTCGTCGGTTTACATTTCTGTTTATCGAGTGTTAGAGCATGTGAAGCTGAGCGCTCTGCAGCACCTTTATCTGACCACATCGGATGGTCACACACTTGATCTTTCTCCCTCTGAGGATATCCCCAACGGTACTGGTCAGCTCCACCTCTACCAGGAGATCGCTCCGGTGGCGCCGTTGGTGGTTAGCCGGCTTGGACCGATCCAATTTCTTGACCAATTGGTTAGGAACCCAGTTTCCTTGGTCACCGTGCCGGCTTTAGTTTTTACCGAGCTGCAATTAGGTGAGCTGGCTGATGACCCGGAAATGGGAATCATGCTCAATTTGCCCTACGGCAACCAGGATCACCTGCGCCAATGCCTTTCGGACATTAAAACCAAATTTGCCACAACCAAGATGGTTGATCGCTCGCATAACCCCAATGTGGAATATCGCTCAATCAAGAACGGCTTCTTTGTGGGTAACAATGAAGAAATGCGCTACTACCCCATGCCAACCGCTGGCGAACTGCGGGTTTTGAATTACCGCTGGTTCCGCTCCGCGAACATGTAATATTTTGAATCGTTAACAAAGAATCCGCAGCATTCCCTGCGGATTCTTTGTTAACGGCAATCAATCGTAGATAACCGCCATATTCCCGAGCACACCCCAGGAAGTCAGAAAGACCTCGGTGGGTACAGAGAAAAACTTGCCGTTATTCATATAAAAGATGTTTGACTCGTCATAACCGGTCAGGATGACCACATGTTCGAACGGCGCAACGGTTACAGCCGCGCCAGCTTTATCGATGTATATGACAGGGTCGCTGTAGACCATGTTTCCGATCACCCAGGCGATGATGGGATCGCCTTCCGCCAGTTCATGTTTAACCTCGTCCAGTGTCATCCCGCTCACTGCGCGTGCCGGCAAGCCATATTCTTTTAACAGCTCAGCGATGGGTTGGGCGTGCACGCCGTAGGCATAGGGCGGGATTTGCCCCCAGCCGTCAGTTGTGACGTTTCCCACAAAACCGAGCTCAGGGTTATCTGAAAGAGGCAGGGCGAACTGAAAGGTGGATTCGTAAATCAGGACGTCAAAGAAGCCCGCCCAATCAACCGCCGCGCTGGCTTCGCAGCCTAACTCGTAGGTCTGGGAATGCCCGCTGATATGAGTGATCATGGCGGAGGGTTTCGGCGGAGCTTCGGTGTTGGTTGGGCTGGGCTGGGTTGAAGTCGGCGCGCTGAATATTGGCTGAGGGGTGGCGGTTGGTGCGCTGGTGGCGGTGGGAAGTGGCACTGTGGGCGTTGAGCTGGGCGGCGCAGTCGGAGCGGCAACCGTGGGCTGTTTGCATCCCGTCAGGACCAGCAAGGTAAACGACACGGCTAAAAAAACAAAAAACCTGGACTTCAATATACAGGAAGCATGTGGAGCCATCGCGAAAAACCTAAAGACCTAGTTTTGTACGCTGTTGATGCCGGCGGATGGACTCAAGCAGACCACTGCTTGCTGTCTCATCAAAAAATGGCAGATAAGAGCGAACGCGGCTTTCTATCGCGCTGCCATCCGTATCAGAGAGAACTTCTTTTAACAAATAGGTCGTCTCTGAAGGGGATCGACGAGCCAATGCTTCAACTACCCGGCTGAGGTTGGGTTGGATCAGGCTCTGATCGTTCTGCAGAAAAGGTCTGATGATGCTAAAGAACCCCGGCAGTTGATCGGAATGGGCTTGCTCTACCAAGCGAGAAAGACCAAATAACCCATTATTTTGAAGGCGCGCCTCGGGGCTTTCGAGCAATTTCCTGATAAACGCGCTCCAGTCTACCTGGTCTTCAGAGAGCAACCGCTGATTGGCTTTGCTGAAAATTGAATTGGCTACCGCTCGATCAAGCGGCGCCGCTAACCAGCGTTCAAGACGATCATACACCTCGGATTTTGACGTGAGAGGAAGCTGACCAAGGAGATGAGCCGCAAGATCGCGCGCCTCAAAGTGATTGTCCTTCCAGAGCTCATCCACCAAAGCCAAAGTCTCAACAGGGTCCTGGCGGGCTTTCAGGCTGAGCCCGTGCTCAATTTGCGGCAGCACCTGCGCAGGCAGGTTGTAGACCAACATAAAGCTGGCTGGCACGGCATCTTTGTGCTGACGGTGGGAGTGGCGGTGATAAAACTGCAAAGTTTCGTGCAGTAGGTTGCGGAATTCAATCGGGTCTGAAGAAACAGTTTTCAGCGCCTCAATTTGCCTGCTCAGGCGGGTGAGATCGATTGCTGCCATGCGAAGATTATAGCGTGATTTATCGTTAGCGCCATTTTGGAATATCCAGTTTGCAGGATGAGACCCACCCCCTGATTACCTCTACGAGAAAAGGGTGAAACAACATTGGGGTAAACACCTGGCACGAACATGTAAAAAAAGGCGAAATAACATAAAACATGCCGGATTCTTTTCCGGCATGTTCATTTTCACAAAAAAATCAGGCTGAGATCAATAGCCCTTGGCGAAGTAGACCTGGCGGTTGGTTTTCTTTCCGCTGAAGAAGCAAACGCCTTCACCCTCAGATGGGGCGAAGTTGCGCAGGCTGGCTCTTGTTTCTTCTTTGACTTTTGCCTCATTTTCGGCATCATCGTACCACCAGACCTTCGCCCAGCCTTTGTTCTCAACCACGTCTTTAAAGTCTTCGTAATTGTTGACCTCAAAAATGTGATCATCGCGGAACTTGGTCGCTTTGGCGAGCATATTTGCCTGGATTTCGGTCAGCATTGCTGGCACGGCTTGTTCAAACCCTGCCATCGGGATAAAGCTCTTCCCTTCTTTGCCGGGAATGTCTCGCCGGGCTAATACCAGCGTTCCGTTTTGCACATCCTTGGGTCCGATCTCTATCCGCAGCGGCACGCCCTTCAATTCCCAGTCGTTAAATTTAAACCCAGGGGTCAGACCTTCACGCCGATCCACGACAACCCTCAGCTGTCCCAGTCCGCGCTCGATTTTCGCGACCGCCTCCATGACCAGTGCTTTTTCTTCGTCTTTACGATAAATTGGCACAATCACCACCTGGTAGGGAGCCAGGTTTGGAGGCAAAACCAGCCCCTGGTCGTCGCCGTGGGTCATGATGATGGCGCCGATGAAACGCGTGGAAAGACCCCAGGAGGTCGTCCAACAGTATTGCAGCTGATTGGATTCATCCAGGTATTTGATATCGAACGCCTGGGCAAAATTTTGCCCAAGAAAGTGAGAAGTACCTGCCTGAAGCGCTTTTGTGTCGCCCATCATGGCTTCGATCGAATAGGTTGCTTTCGCGCCGGCGAATTTTTCACTCTCGGATTTTTGCCCGGGGAGGACAGGAACCGCGGCTTCGTTGATCGCGAAGTCGGCATAGACGTTGAGCATGCGCTGGGTGTGCTCTTCGGCTTCCAGCTCGGTGGCGTGGGCAGTGTGCCCTTCTTGCCAGTAGAATTCGAGCGTGCGCAGAAATAGCTTTGTACGCATTTCCCAGCGGACCACGTTCGCCCACTGGTTAATCAGAAGCGGCAAGTCCCGATAACTTTGGATCCATTTGGCAAACATGGTGCCGATGATAGTTTCGGAGGTGGGGCGCACCACGAGAGGTTCTTCAAGCAACTGCCCGCCGCCGTGGGTAACAACTGCCAGCTCAGGCGAAAACCCTTCGACGTGCTCCTTTTCTTTGGTCATAAAAGATTGCGGGATAAGCAGTGGGAAGGCGGCATTCACATGACCGGTCTCTTTGAAGCGTTTATTCAAAGCGGCTTGGATATTCTCCCAAATAGCCCAGCCGTAAGGCCGAACTACCATACAGCCGCGCACAGGGGCATAATCTGCCAATTCAGCCCGGATCACGAGCTGGTTGTACCATTCCGAAAAGTTTTCTTGCCTGCTGGGTAATTTTTTGTCGTCCATAATCACTCTTTTTTCTGTTGTAGTAAAGCCACGGCACGCTGCGCGTCCGGAGCGAATTGTAATATGGCGCGGGTAGACGCGCTGACGCTGCCATTTTGACCCGCGAAAAAGGCGTCAAACGTCTGCTTCCAGCCTTCGCCGATCACAATCAAATGCTGGACGTGGATCGCACCGATGGCGATCAGATTGTAGGACATCGAGATTTCAACCAAGGTGCCTACGCCGCCAGGTAAGGCGATAAAAGCGTCCGCCTGGCGGGTAAGGATGGCGATGCGTTCGCCCAGGGTATTGCTGGGGATAACCTCGCGCACCCAGGGAT
>LUZV01000089.1 GCA_001603765.1 Anaerolineales bacterium Chloro_02
CTGGAGATTTTTCCTCCCAAGAAGGACAGCTCTTATAACACTATCTATAACACACTTCTCAGGCTGCGCGGACTACCCGCGGACTACATCAGCGTTACCTACGGCGCGGGAGGAAGCCTGGCTCAGCGGGAGAAAACGGTCGAAATTGCCTCTTTGATCCGCACGAATTATCATATCGAGCCAGTCGCTCACATTACTTGCGTCAACTCCTCCCGGCAGGACGTGCTTGAAACCCTTGTTAAACTGAAGGAGAATCAGGTGATGAATCTGATGGTGCTGCGAGGCGACATCAGCCCTGATGTGCCCCCAAAAGACGATTTTCGCTACGCAAGCGACCTGGCAGCTTTTATCAAGAAGCACGAGCCTGATTTCAATCTGATGGGAGCCTGCTATCCTGAGGGGCATTACCAGGCTGCCTCGCTGGAAGAGGATATTGACAACCTGAGACACAAAATCTCAGAAGGTGTTACGCATCTGGTTACACAGTTATTCTTCGACAACGAGGCATTTTACCGCTTCAGAGACCTGGCGGCAGCCAGGAACATTGACGTTCCAATTGTGGCTGGAATTATGCCAATCATCAATCTGCGGCAAATTGAGCGCACCGTGGCGCTTTCGGGCGCGGCTGTGCCGCCAAAGCTCGCGCGTCTGTTCAGCAAATATGCTAATAAGCCTGATGCTCTGCGCGATGCCGGAATTTTCTTTGCCATTGATCAGATCATGGACCTGATTGATAACGACATCCGCGGAATTCACCTCTATACCATGAACAATGTCGACACTGCCTACAGCGTTACTGAGGCGGTGCAGAACGTGATCCTTGCAGAAAACATGCCCTAACACAAAAGACCCGGACTTGAAAACCGGGTCTTTTCTTTTAATCTAAGATTTACTCGTTGCGGTAAAGCGCTTCGTTCAGCATATTTGAGATCGAGTAATAATCTGGCATGAGCACCATCGCGCCTTCAGCTGTGATCCAGTTTGAGACCATATCTGGCGTGACCGCAAATCGGCGGATATTCTCGGAGTTCATCAGCGATGAAGCCATCGGCAGCAGCGGTAAAGCGTCTAAAAGCTGGAGGTCTGTGTCTACATATTCGCGGTAAAGCCCGTAGAGCTCTGGGGCTTTGATAAGCATGTTGAGGCTAACCGCCTTGCGGAAAATTGCCAGGATAACATCCTGCGCGCGCCTGTTCCGGTCAAAATCGCTGGTGGTCTTGCGTGAACGGGAATACCAGAGCGCCTGTCCGCCGTCCATGTGTGTTACACCCGGCTCAAGGATGCACCAGCCAGAGGGATCTGTTTCGCAAGCATCTTGCAGCTCTTCGGTGACGTTCACATCGATCCCATCCAAGCTGTTTACCACGTCTTTAAAGCCATTGTAGTTGACCATCATGTAATTATCAGGGCGGATGCCAAAGTTGGCTTCAAAGGTTTGCGCCAGCAATTCAAAACCACCTAAAGCCCAGGCAGTATTGATGCGGTTAGACCAATAGCCTGGTATGGTCACATACAGGTCGCGCGGGAAGGAAATGAGGCTGACCGTTTTGTGTTTTGGGTTGATGGAGGCGAGAACAATCACGTCCGTGCGGAAATTGTGCTCACCAAAATCATCCACGCCCAGCAGAAGGATATTTCGCTGATTTTCTGGCAGTTCACCGACCGGGATGATCGGCACAGGCGTTGGCGTCAGCATTGGCTGTGGGATCAGCTCGATTGTGCCATCTTCAAGGATATTGGCGAAGGAATTCGGTTGAAATGGGGTTGCGGTTGCCTGAAAGTAGCGCAAGTTAACCTGATATGGGGAGGAATCGGAACTTGCCATCGCTGCCACAACTACGCCAGCAAGGAGAACACCGATAAATGTCAGGGTGATAACGAATAAAACCGCCAGCGTGATAGATTGATGCTTTTTCAGGCGCATAAAAACCAACCCTTTTCTGAAAAGAGTCCTTCAGAACTAATTCTAATCCTTTTAATTTCAGGCATCTTTGTCCACCTCGAGGGTCGCAGGAATTGCCAGGCGATGGATGGTGAGAGTGTCGGGAACGGAATGGATCCACCAATGTCCTCCCAGGCTTTGGGCAAGGCTGGCGGCTTCCCGCAGGGCGTCGGTGTCGCCCCAGGGTTGGCTGGCTGACTTGTCGTCAAGAGTGCTGAGAAAATTAACCTGGTCTTCAGGCGTTAGCCCCGGGCCAAAATCGCTGACACGCAGCTCGATGAACCCTGGATATTCTCCCGACGGCAAGATTTCCAACAGGATGTTTGACCCTGGTTGGCTGACGGCAAACGCGTTTTTGAGCAGGGAGCGGCTCAGCTGGAGCAGCTGCGCAGCCTGTTGCGGGTGAGGCTGAGCCAGAAGTGAACTCTCAAAGCGCGCGCTGATCTGCTTTTCCGGGGAATCATCCATGAACGTTTGGATTTCTGACTCCAACGCGGAAATAAATTCAAGATCCGACTTTGCGGCGGGATCTGAAGATTGAGAACTCATTTGTTCCAACATCCCCCGAGCCTGATCCAGCGCCGAACGCAGCCCCTCAACCTTTTGGGCGTTTTGCGCCATCAACTGTTCCAGGCGTTCCTTTTCAACCTTCAACGATTCCGCCTGGGCAACAGCCGCCTCGTTTTGCTGCAGAGTGCTTTGAAGCTCTTCAAGATGTGTTTCAAGCGCTTCCTGACGCGCCAGCCACAATTCCACTTCGTCCTCGTGCGCCAGGTTCGCTGCGCCCAACTCCTGCCGCAGTTGTTCGAGCTGATGCTGTGATTGGAGAAATTGTTCAACTGTATTGGCGCGGTCGCGCTGGACCTGATTCAACAGCAGCTGCAAGCGCTGCGCGGATGTCGCTTTTTGCTCAATGTCAGCGGCTTCATCCAAAATTTCATTGATTTTTAACGCGATCTGGCTAATCAGCCGCAGGCTGCCGTCTTGCCAGGCTCGCCCGGTATATGGGCTCAGGCAAATCAGCCCCCTTGCTGTTGGCGAACCGATTGGGCTGAGTGGATAGAAAAGCAGATTGCCGATCTGATTGTAACCAATCGCGTCCATCAGGACTTGCTTCTCGGGCGCGAGTTCTTCCTGACCATTCGCGACCAGCGCTTCGCGGTCTTCAAGGTGAGCAGCCAAAACTGGAACGGATTTCGCGGGAACCTCGACTGGTTTTAGAAATTCTTCGCGGATCAGATCATAGGTATTTTGGAGGCTTAAGTTAGCGTTTTCTGGTTCCCCAACCAGGAAGCCGCACAAGTCAGCCATCAAATAGAGCCCAAGACTGTGGGTAAGAGCGCGCTGAATCTGGCTGTCCGTGTGTTGAAGGCTGATATCCAGCAATCGCGCGGCAACTTCGCCGGTGAGTTCACGCCGGTCATCGTGCGCTGCTTTGGGTTGTTGAACCTGAGCGGATTTTCGCTGCTGCCAGGCTAAACTGATCAGCAGCGGATAGTATAGCAGCTGGCTCACCATTACCGCGGACGGCAAACTGCCGGCATTTGGCAGCGCGAGGTAAAAAACAAAGCCCATCGCCGCTAAGATGAGGATCACAACCCCCTCAATCCGGTCTGAACGGTCCCGCCTTAGGTAGATTATCGCGCTTAAGGCGATCGTTAGCAGGGTAACCGCAACCCAACTGAGATCCTCCCAGGAGCCGTTAAAACTTTTCTGCCCGGCGAGCGGCAGCCACAGGACGGCAAGAATGCTCGCGGTGAGCAGGATTAGGCTGGTAATGACCCAGATCCACCAACTTTGCCGAGGCTTTGACTGCCAGAAAAGAGCGCGGGTCAACCAGATCACGCACAACAAAGTTAACGCGCGGAACGCGATCGGGAAGATCTGAGAGAGCTGTTGAAACCCCTGATAAATCATCAAGTTGAGCGTCAGCAGGATGAGCTGACTGAAGAAGATGACCAGCAAACTGCGGCGAAGCGCCAGGTTGTTGGACGGGTCGGCACGTTTGAACGCGAACAGCGCCAGCCCGACTGAGGCTAGCGGGATAGCGTAAAAAAGCAGCGCGTAAGGAAACACTGAGAATACTGGCAGAATTTCGAGGATGGGTATCATAGCTCGTCGCCTTTACGTGCTTCAATGGTGCAAGAATTGTACCGCGCTAATAATGA
>LUZV01000090.1 GCA_001603765.1 Anaerolineales bacterium Chloro_02
CAAATTCTCACGCGAAGCCGTCAATACCGGGTGGGGTAGGAAGCCGATTCCATAGCAGTCAACTCTACTATACTTATAATACTAAGTTAGACTACTAGGAGAGAACACCCCCCCGCCTGGGTTCCTTCGTCCCTCCCGGAGGGGAAAAGAAAATGGATTTGGCGGGTAATAGGAATTACCAGCGAAGCATTATGGGACAAAGGTTTGCAGGGAAATTCGATGATACTGGATCGGCGCGGCGGCCTCCCCGGTGCCTGGTGCAGTTCCCACCCCTCATTCCCTGGTCGTCCCGGCTGGAGGCACCCGCTCTTCCCGTCCCCATGGAGGGCGTGGAGATGCCCCCAGTGCCCCTTGCCGCGGGCGCACAACAAAAAAAGCCGGAGTTTTACCCCCGGCTCCCTGTTCCAAGATCAAGTCTGCGTTTCTACGCCACGGATCGGGCACCGGCAACGCTGTTCAGGCTGCACATTAGGTTCAATACTCGGCAAACCTTCAGCAAGGTCAACACATTGCAGTTACTTCCGTTCTCAATCTTAGAAAGCTGCTGCTGGGTAACCTTGGCAAGCGCTGCCAATTGGGTTTGGGTAAACCCTGATTTTTCCCGAGCCTCAGCTATTTCTATGCCTATGCGCAGGAGTTCTCGTTCCTCATCATAGAGGCCCTGAAACTCCTTATCCTGTGACTTTTCGCGGAGGTGGGCTCTGAGCGTCTTCATGGCATGCACTCCTCAGTTCCTCTTCTTTGATGCGGGAGAAGAAATCCTTCCGGCACTTTTGGGCCTCAGCTACATCAGCTGTTGGAACCCTATCTGTGGCTTTACGTAAAACATTCGTCAGAACGATGAAATCCTTGAAACAAAAAAAGTAGAGAATCCGGATCTGACCACCTGACAGCTTGAGCCGCAGCTCATGAATGCCGTCTTCCAATAAGTCAGCGTATGGTCTCGGCAGATTCGGCCCTTTCTCTTCCAAATACGTGAGCAGGGCCAAAATCTTAGCCTGGTTTCTTTTGCTTCTCGACTCTATAAAATCCCGTACTGAGCTTTTCCCCTCGGTGTCTTCGTAGTAGAATACCGGCCACATAGAGCTTCATCCCAGTCGATACATTACATCAGATATGACGTAAATTCAAGCCCCAAATTCCCCCAAAGTATAAAGGCATCCCGCCCAAACCACGAGTTAGGGGGCAAGGCGCTTGCCGGCGAGGAACGTATCGTGGAACAAACCAACGGCGAACCCCATGGAAGCGCCTTAAGGGCTAATTAATCTCCTGGGCCTGAGTCTGTCAAGCGGGTAGGCTCGGCCGGCTCACGAACCGCTGCCAGAGTTTCAAGGCAAACTCCCGGATCGGCTGTCGGGTCCCCTCGAATTTCTTCATCTGGTTTTGGGCGTGCTCATCGATCAGGTGGGAATACCTCGCCGCCATATAGGCCGTGCTGAGTCCGAGAATCAGTGCGCAGGTTCGGATATCGCCGGTTCTGGTAATGAACCAGGTGCAGAAGGTGTGCCTCAAATCATGAAACCGGAAATCTTCGATTCCCGCCCGCCGGCAGGCCGTCTCAAAGCCGATATTGGCGTCCACCCGGAAGGGTTCCCCCGGCCTTTTCGTGGACGGAATCACGTAGCCGCTGATTCCGGGATTTTCCAACAGAGCTACCCTGAGTTTCCTGGTGAGGGGAATGCGGACCTCTTTGCCGCGGTCAACCACCTTGCGGATTTCGTTTCCCTTAAAGTCGATTTCCTCCCACCGAAGACTGACACACCCTTTCCGGCAGAGACCCGTATTGAGGGCAATGAGGACCGCCAGGCGCAAGTGCCGGCTGTGGCACTGCGAAAGCAACCGCTCGATCTCTTCCTCGCTCAGGCACCGTTCCCGGCGGTTGTTCTCCTTGAGCATTCCAACCCCCAGGGCCGGGTTCGCCTTCACCACTCCCTCGCGCACCAGGTAGCTGAACATGGCCCGGATCGCACTGACCTCCCGGTTCACGCCGGCGTGGGTAAGGGGAGTCGAGTCCTGGAATTTCAACTCGTCCCCCACCCTTTTTACGATCCGCCGGTGCCCGTTTCTCATGCGATCATCGCGGTACACTTCGACCATCTTCCGAGTGATCTGGCGCACGTCCCGACCCCTGAAATGCGGAAGAACGGAATTGAGCCGGGACCGGTAACCAGCCGTTGTTTTCGCGTCCAGAACGCCTTGGGAAACGCGCTTCCTGCATTCCTCCAAGAACTTTGAGACAGCCCTTTCGAACGGGAAACCGGCGCCAAAGACAGATTCGGGGCGTTCGCCTCTTTTGAGCCTGGCTTCCGCCTTCTCAGCTTCATTGCGCTCCGTGGAGACGGCTTTTACAACTTCCCGGTGCCTTCCGTCCGCCTCCTGAGGCATCAGGACCTTTACAAACCATTTTTCGGAGTATCTACGCTCCCCTCCGCACCGGGGACATGCCGGGACAGGTCTTACCGGCTCTGTTACCTGCTGCCGGTGTTTGCAGACCCGGCATTCTAGACGCTTGAAAACAGACATTGACAATCCTTTTCGGTTCTAGCCTTCGGACGGCGGCTATAATGCCGTTGACCGCATCCTGAATC
>LUZV01000091.1 GCA_001603765.1 Anaerolineales bacterium Chloro_02
AAATGGATAGCTTCTAGAACAGTTGACTTTCCTGTCTCATTATTCCCAACGAGTATATTAATTCCGCTTTTAAAATCCAAAGAAAATCTTCCATTAATACATTTAAAATTTTCAATTATTATTCTCTCAATCATGTTATTCTCCTTGAAACTTAAGGTAAATTTCACATGACCTACCCCTAAATTGGTCCATTTAGAAAGATAGTCTATTTCAATTCTACACCAGAGACGCTGCATAGTCAGAGGATTTACTGTAACTCACCGATCTGCGCGGGCGAAACTGGTTGTATTCATTTCTCCAAGGTTCATTATCTTGCTGGTGAACTCTGATGTCGGCGCTCCGTTTCTATATTATGCGACTAACATTCCTTTTAGTACAACTTCAGGGGGGCAGGTCCGTCGTCCCTACCTGTCCGCCCCAGACTCGTTCACCCCGAACTTGTCCACCCCCAGCACTTGCGCCCCTGTGAAGTGGTGATATACTCATCCCATTACTGCGATGACGCAGGACGAGTAAGCCGCCAACAGCCGTCAGTGAGGCAGAGAGAGTGTGAACCTGCCCGGTGGTGCCGCCCAAAACCCCCTGCCAGCATGAGTCCGAACAGCTTTGCTAACTAAGACGAACGGAAGCCCCGTTATCGGCAAGTTGAGATGCTCCGCAAGGAGCAATCTGGGTGGAACCGCGTGAGAGACCTCTCGCCCCAGAGCGAGGGTCTTTTTGTTTTAAGTCCGGCTGTACAAAAAGACCCCGAAAAATCTCATAACACAACCGGCAAGGAGGACGAAGTGTCACAAAATAAAGAGGATTATCAAAAATCAGAGCTCTATCGGATCCGCCATTCCACCGCGCACGTGATGGCAGAAGCGGTGCTCGAAATGTTCCCCGACGCGCGCGTCGCGATCGGCCCTGCGATCGAAGATGGCTTTTATTACGATTTCGATCTGCCCCGCAGCCTGACGCCAGACGATCTCGAAGTCATCGAAAACCGCATGAAAGAACTGATCAAGGCAAAAGAAAACTTTGTTTACCAGGAAGTCAGCGCCGACCAGGCTCGCGAGGTTTTCAAAAACCAGCCTTATAAGTTGGAGTTAATCGATGGGTTGGAGCACGGAAATTTGGACGACGACGGCAATCCGGTCGCCGAAAAACAGCCGATTTCACTCTACAAATCGGGTAATTTCGTGGATCTTTGCCGTGGTCCGCACGTGGAATCAACCGCTCAGATCAACCCGACCGCCATCAAACTCCTCAATGTGGCTGGCGCGTATTGGCGCGGTGACGAAAACCGCCCCATGCTCCAGCGCATCTACGGCACCGCCTGGGAGAATAAAGATCAACTCAAAGATTATCTTTGGAAGCTCGAGGAAGCCAAAAAGCGCGACCATCGCAAGCTCGGCAAAGAGCTGGACCTCTTCAGCTCTAATGACGAAGTCGGTCAGGGTTTGATCCTTTGGCATCCGAACGGGGGTATGATCCGCCATCAAATCGAGCGATATTGGGACGACCAACACACCGCTAACGGTTACGACCTGGTCTACACGCCCCATATTGGCAAAGCCAGCCTGTGGGAGACCAGCGGTCATCTCGGTTTTTATAAGGAAAATATGTACTCCCCCATCGTTATCGAGGATCAGGAGTACTACATTAAGCCGATGAACTGCCCCTTCCATCTGCATATCTACAAGAGTCAGCTGCGCTCCTATCGCGACTTGCCGCTACGCTTCGCTGAAAAAGGCACAGTCTATCGCTATGAGCGCTCCGGCGTGCTGCATGGATCGATGCGCGTGCGCGGCTTTACCCAGGATGACGCCCATCACTTTTGCCGCCCGGACCAAATGCCCGATGAAATTGACTTCACGCTCAATTTCAGCATGAACATGCTGCGCGCTTTTGGCTTTAAGGAATTTCAGGCATATCTGAGCACCAAACCAGAAAAGAGCGTCGGCGAGGATAAAATGTGGCATGACGCGGAAATCGCACTCGAAGAAACCCTCAAACGCATGGGTGTTCCCTATCAGGTGGATGCTGGCGGCGGCGCTTTCTATGGACCCAAAATTGACCTCAAAGTCAAGGACGCCCTTGGTCGCGAGTGGCAGCTCTCGACCATCCAATTTGACTTCAACGAACCGGAACGCTTTGACCTAAGCTACATCGGTGAAGATGGCAAGGAGCACCGCCCCTACATGGTTCACCGTGCCCTGTTAGGTTCGATGGAGCGCTTCTTTGGCGTGTTAATTGAGCATTACGGCGGCGCCTTCCCTGCCTGGCTCGCCCCCAAACAGGTGACCATCATCCCCATTGCTGACCGTCACAACGACTACGCGCACGAAGTCGCCAACCGATTGAAGCAAGCCGGCTTGCGTCTGACCGTGGACGACAGCTCCGACCGCATGAACGCCAAAATTCGCGACGCCCAAAAGAAAAAAGTGCCCTACATGCTCGTCATTGGAGACCGCGAAATGGAAGAAGGACAGGTGGCGCTGCGCCGCCGCAGCGGTGAAAACCCCGGCCCGATGAGTGTGGATGCCTTCCTGGAGCTTGCCCTGCGCGAGATCGCAGAAAGGATTTAACCCTTTTTGTGAGGGTTTAAGAAAACTAATCAGAAGAAACAAAAAGCGGCTGTTTTCAGCCGCTTTTTGTGTGGGTGGTATAGGACTCGAACCTACGACCTTTGCGATGTCAACGCAACGCTCTAACCAACTGAGCTAACCGCCCATAGAGGAAGCATTATACACGACCCAAACAGATTTCGCAAGGCATTGAATGGGTGTAGTTACAGTTTCAAATTTGACTATATCACGAAAAGGGACACAAAAAAGAGAGTTCCAACCATAATTAGTTTGCAACAAAAAAAGGAGGAACTCTCAAATGACAGGACAATCTGTCTCCATCATTATAACCTTGAAAGTTGGTTCACAAAGCAAACAAATCGAGAAAGAGATCCAGTCGGATGATTTGGAAACAAGCATCAAAGATTTTGGTCATGAAATCAGCTGCACCTTGTTTCAACAAGTCATTGATCTGCTTGACCAACAGTTGAAGACCCAGGTTCCGAAAGACTGGAAGAACCTGGGTACCGCCAAACGATCGGTCGTATTCCAAGCAGGCTGCGTCAGTTATCAGAGACGGATCTATCAGGACAGCCAAGGTCAGCGATGGAAACCGATCGACATGCTGCTTGGAATCGCCCCCTATGCCCGAAACAGTCTCAAGGTGCAGGAAATGGGTTGTGTACTAGCCAGTCGCAGCAGTTATCGCAACGCCTCGGAAATGCTGGTCTATCTGCTCAAGACTTGCATCAGTCCCAGCAGCCTTCAGCGAATGATGCTTTGTTTTGGAGCCCAGATCGATGCCATTGAGCGTGATTGGCAGGTTCAGCGGGAGGCAGGCAAGCAGGAAACAAAATGTCTGTATGGAGAAAGTGACGGGGTCTGGCTGCATTTGCAGCAGGAGCGGCAGAAACGGATGGAAGCCAAAGTTGGGCTGCTGTATACCGGAAAGAAAGCAATCGGTGTTGGTCGCTTTGCCTGTGAGAACAAAGTCGTGATGACCCAATTAGGGGGCAGCAACGAGGAATGGCAGATCAAAATACGGGAGTTAGCAGATCACCATTTTGATTTGTCCAAAGTAAAGCATCTAGTGGTGGGTGGAGATGGGGCTACCTGGGTCAAACACAGTTTTGATCTGCTTAGTCTGCCTCAGATAGCCCTTCTCGATCGTTTCCATCTCTGCCGGGCAGTTCATCGCAGCCTCAAAGAACCAGCCAAAAGCCGGTCCATCCTGGAACGCATACGCTCAACCCCCTTTGAAGAGGTCAAACCTGAACTGCTCTTGCTGCAAAACAAAGCCAGAGGCAGGCAAGCCAAAGACATCCAGACCCTGATCAGCTATCTTTCGCACAATCAGGATGCCTTGCTCGATTTAGAAAATCGGGGCATCCCCGAGCTGTCTCCTTCCACGCTTGGCGCGGCAGAAGGCAATGTGGATAAAATCGTCAGACAACGAATGCGGGGCAGAGGTCTCTCCTGGTCAATCGGTGGTGCCCAAGCCATGCTTACGATCTTGAGACATCAGAAGAGCCTGCTGGAAGATGCGCTTGGGCAACCAGAAACCAGGGTCACACGCAGAGGACCAAAGCAGCGATTTGACACTGACCCCTATACACCGCCCGCTGCTTCCTTGCCGGTTTTTAGCTCTGTTGATAACGCCAAACCATGGGTACAATTGCTCAGAAACAGAATGGCAAAAGAACTCTCTTTAACCGCTCTTTTCTAAGGATAGTCAAAATTGAAACAGTATCCGCGGTATTTGGGCAAACTGTCAGGCGCGAAGATGAGCAAAACAGGCAAAGCCTTGCTGCATATTGCCAACAATATCAATAAACCCAACATTTTCCAGAAATCAGAGCTTAAACTTTTCATGCGCCGTCCACAGTTTGGCTAAAATAGGTTATGCTTAAGCGCTCATATAAACATTGAGGAGGT
>LUZV01000092.1 GCA_001603765.1 Anaerolineales bacterium Chloro_02
TTTTTCAGGGAGTTGGCGTTGACACGTTGAAAACCATCAAATAATTCTCAGCCGCCCAGCCCACGCGTTTGGAATCCAAAGGAGCTTCCAGCTGCCACCAGGTATAGCCGTCTGTAACTTCGGGACCGCCGATCACCTTAAAAACCTCATCATCCATCGCCAGGAAGTTTATTTCCGCCGAAATTCCAGCATTAGCGCGCATGCGCAGTCCGAGCCCCTGTGTTCCAGTCACCTTCACGTAAGCGTTCATTCCAATCACGCCATCCGGCAAAATCACAGGCACTCCAGCCGTCGGGGTTGGGAGTGGGGCAGGAACAGCGGGTGTGTTTGTTTGAGTTGGGGCTGGGATAATGGTGAGGTTGTATTGAGGTGTGGTTTGGGCTTGGGCTGCCTGACGGGTCGCCAGTGAAAAGACCATCCAGGTCAGACCAACCAACGCGCCAGCCACCAACAGCACGCCGAGCAGGCTATAAAGATGGTTTTTTGAGAACGATTTGGTTTGCATGGTCAACCCCGTTCAATTATAACAGCGCCTATCTGCTGAGAATTCATTCATGAAGCTTCCAAAACGTTTCGATGCTGCGAAAGGTCTCCCCTGGGTTTTCAAAATGAGGCATTCCCCGGGTATGGGTGCTGCGTGCGGCCTTCCAATTTGAATGCTCGTGCACCAATAACGGAAGCATATCGAACTTTCGAGCCGGATCGTTATCGTAAATTACCAGAACTGGTTTAGCTATTTGTTTATAATACCTGACGCGCACCTCCGGCACTGCCAGCTTGCCGCAAAGGTACCTGATCGGCGCGAAATGTGCTCCAGGTTGGTGCGCGGAAGTATAGGCAATATCAACCAGATCGGCTGCTGGTGTAAAAGAGAAGCGCCTGCGATAGTAGCCTAAAATCATCGAGCGGCTTGCAAGAAAATCGTATGTCGGCAGGCTCCAAAGTGGAACCCGCAGGGAAATCAACGCCAGGTTGCGGATTTGTTCCCAGCGTTTGAACTCCGAAATGTGTCCGGCGTCGGGCATCTGCATCCCGCTTGGGTCAATCATCACGATGGTCTTGAATAAGCTGTCGTTTTGCTCCTCGGCAATCGCCACATATTCCGCCGATTGCCCCATCACCACAACGTGCACCGGCTGACCAATTTGATCCCGCACAAATTCGGAAATCGCCGCCTGATACAGCCAGGGGCGGTAGGGTCTGTCGGACTTTTCGGAGCCGCCAAACCCGGGCAAGTCGAGCAGGTAGACCTTGCGATAGGCGCTGAAAGCTTCAAAAATTGGCACCATTTCATGCCCGCCGGCAAAAAGATGCACCCCATGAACCAGAAGCACTGGCGTCTGCCGACTCTCCACTTTGCTTTCGTAATAATTCAGCTTTCCGACTGTGTTGGATTCAAATGTGTGCCGTTCGGCGTTTAGCGTGAGATCAACCTTGGCATGGTGATCAATATACTTCTTGCTATACACGATCCAACCAGCCTTGAGGGCTAACACAAGCGCAGCCAGGCTGCCCAAGCTCCAACCTGCCGCCTCGCTTTGTTTTCCGCATATCCGTTTCATGCGATCCTCCGTGGGTATTATGGACTGCTTCAATTATATATGAGAACAAGAGACCTGTTGCTGGTCGTAGTGTCCACCTCAGCCCGCTCCGCTCCTTTGCGTTCGCACTGATGGTAAAATTTCCCTCATGAAGCGATCGCGTTACTCTCCCCGGCGCAAAAAGTCATCCTCGCTGCGCTGGCTGCCCCTCATTTTTGGCGTCTTTTTCCTGATTTCAGCGTTGATTATCAGCCTCGTTGATTTCGTTAACTTCCAAAAACCGCTTTCGGCGATCCCCTACGGTGTGAGCGTAGAGGGCATTCCCTTGGGCGGGCTGGACCGCTCCCAGGCTGCGGCGCGTCTGACCGAAGCGTTTTCGGTGCCAATTGAGCTGCGCTACAATGAGGCTCGCCTTCAGTTTTCTCCAGCTGAACTGGGGTTTATTCCTGATTACGCCGCGACGCTGGCGCAAATCGACAGCCACCTTCCGGGCAGGTCGTGGCTTGCTCACCTTTGGGGGAAGACCCCATCCGCCAGCGCGGTGGATCTCCCGCTGATTGCGGAAGTTAACCTTACCCAAATTCAATCACTGCTGGAACAAACCTTTCCCCTTCGGTACGATCAGCCCGCGACGGCGACAGTGCCGATTCTGTACAGCACCAACTACCAACCCGGTCATTCTGGTCTCGCGCTGAACTCCGCTGCCGACGCCGCGAGGCAAATCCGCAGCGCTTTGCTTTCGCCCAATCAGCGCGTTGTGACTCTGGATGTGCGCCAAACTCCTGCTCTGCCGCTCGACTCGGCAAATCTTGAAATCTTTCTTAAGCAGACGATTAAGCTTGAGAAGTTTGGCGGGCTGATAGAAATCTATTTGCGAGATCTTAAAACCGGCAAGACAATGCACATCGCGCAGCGAGCCAATCGGGACGTCGCGCCGGATGTTGCCTATTCTGCCGCCAGCACCATCAAAATCCCAATTATGCTGTCCACTATGCGCCGGCTCGAAGAACCTCTGCCTGCTCAAGCGACAAACTGGATGTATCAGATGATCGCTGAATCGCTCAATCCGCCGGCTGATGGGCTGATGAAAGCGTATATGGATAACAACACCGGTCCGCTCATGGTCACAGCCGACCTTCGTGAGCTCGGTTACCAAAACACCTTCCTCGCGGGTTTTTTTGACCCCGGATCGCCGCTGTTGGAACGGATCAGCACACCCGCCAATCAGCGCACCGACATCTTCCTTGACCCTGATTTCTACAATCAGACTGTACCTTCCGAAGCCGGCGACCTTCTCTGGCGCATCTATCGCTGCGCCAATCAGAATGAACTCATATTCAACGGTCAGGTGACGGCGTCTGAATGTCAGCAAATGCTCACCTACCTGCTCGAAAACCGCATCCACGCCCTGATCGAAGCGGGTCTTCCGCCAGAAGGGCACGCGGCACATAAACACGGCTGGACGAACGACCTGGACGGTTTAATCCACACCATCAGCGACTCGGGTGTGATCTATACCCCCGGTGGGGATTATGTCTTGGTCATTTTCGCCTACACCGAACAGCAATTCTTGTACGATACCGCTAATCAGCTTTTTGCTAAGCTCTCCCAATCCATTTATAATGCTTACAACCCTGAACATCAGGCCGCCTGGTATGGCGCGAACTGACTCGTTTGGGCTTGGGCTTAAAAATGGATCTGATACTGACGCACGAACAAACAGACCTCGACGGTCTCGCTTCGATGCTTGGGGCGCATTTATTGCTTCCCGATGCCATCGCTCTATTGCCGCGCCAGATTAACCGCAACGGTAAAGCGTTTCTCAGACGCTACGCTGACGAACTGCCCTTTTCAGATTACCAGGCACTGCCCCACGAAGCGATTCAAAGTATTTTTTTGGTAGACACCCAATCGCTGGTGACTCTGCGCGGCATGAGCGAGCAAACAAAAGTGACAGTTTTGGATCACCACCCGCGAAAAACCCAGAGCAATGCGGATTGGCAGGTGGAGCTTCACCTCACCGGCGCTTGCACGACGCTCCTGGTTGAAAAGTTGCGCGAGGCAAATAAAACCCTAACGCCCATCGAGGCGACGCTCATGCTGCTCGGCATTTACGAAGACACCGGCTCGCTGACTTATAGCTGCACCACAGCCCGCGACGCGCGAGCTGTCGCGTTCCTGTTAGACCAGGGCGCCGACCTCAACATCGCCTCGATCTACCTCAACCCGCCGCTCTCCAACGCGCAGCAGCAGCTCTATGACCGTTTGTTAAAAGACCTCGTGCAGTTGGATATCGAAGGCTACAGTGTCTTGGTTTCAAAAGCTGTTGCCACCGATCTAAATGACGAAATCTCCACTGTTGCCCATAAGCTGCGCGAATTCCTCACGCCAGATGGGCTGGTTTTGTTGGTTTCCACCCGCCAGGGAATTCGGATGGTTGCCAGATCCACCACGGATAATGTGGACATGGCGCGCCTGGCAACGCATTTTGGAGGCGGAGGGCACAAGCGCGCTTCATCCGCCTTAATCCGTGAAGACGGGCACATGAGCATTCGGGATATTGATGCCAGCTTAAAGCAGGTCACCCAGCGCGTGATCGACTTCATCCCAAAAATTGTGACCCCCAGTATCAAGGTCAGCCAGATGATGTCGAAGGATCCGCTGACGCTCAACCCCGAAACCAGCGCCGCGGACGCGGCGGAGTTGATGAGCAGATACGGCTTTGAGGGCTACCCCGTGGTGGAAAACAAACAGCTTTTGGGACTGCTCACCCGCCGCAATGTGGACCGCGCCCTCGCTCACCGCCTGAACAAAACCGCTCGCGACCTGATGATCGCGGGTTCTGTCAGCGTTTACCCAGATGACCCGATCTCTTTGCTGAAAGAGCGCATGTTCAGCAGCGGCTGGGGACAGGTGCCGGTTTTGGACCCCGAAACCAACGAAATTATCGGCATCGTAACCCGCACTGACCTGATCAGCACCCTCAACCATGATGATGAATTGCCCACACAGGACGAGATTATCAGGATGCTCTCTGAGGCGCTTCCGCCTACGCGCAGAACGCTGCTCCAGGTCATCGCGGACCAGGCTCACGGGAAAGAAGTGCAGGCGTTTATTGTGGGCGGTTTTGTGCGCGACTTGCTGCTTAGGCTCCCCAGCCAGGATTTTGACATTGTTGTCGAAGGCGACGCGATGGCGTTCGCCGGGCATCTCGCGCGGCAATACGGTGGGAGGGTCGTCGCGCATAAGCGCTTTGGCACAGCCAAATGGATCCTCGACCCCGAAAAATTAAAAGCCGAACTGGAAGCCAGCCAACACAAAGCCGTAAGCGGCGCCGATTTACCGGAACATCTCGATTTGATCACCGCCCGCACGGAGTTTTATGATAAACCTGCGGCTCTGCCGGTTGTGGAGCGCAGCAGCATCAAGATGGATCTCCACCGCCGCGATTTTACGATTAACACTCTCGCCTTGAGGTTGGACGGCAGCCACTTTGGTCAGATTTTCGATTTTTGGGGCGGTTATAGCGACCTTAGGCAGCAAAAAATCCGGGTGCTTCACGCGCTGTCTTTTGTGGATGACGCCACGCGCATGCTCCGGGCTGTTCGCTTTGCGGCACGCTTCAGCTTTGAGATCGAACCCCAGACCCTTAGCCTGATCGAAGCGAGCCTACCGCTCATCAATGAGATCAGCGGATCAAGGCTGACGCACGAATTCGAATTAATTCTCAACGAATCTAAAGCCCCTGAGATGATCAGACAGCTTGGATCTCTGGGAATCCTGGGCGCCATCCACCCTACCCTTCCGTGGGACGGCAAGACTCTCAGCCGCTTGGCTGGCGGTCTGGCGAAGCTATCCAGCCTTTTTGCCAATGTGACTCCCGAAGAAAGGCAAGCCATTGGCTGGTGTTTGTGGCTGCAAGACATGGCGCCAGAAGACCTTAGCGCGTTAAACCAACGGCTTCACCTGCCCGGGAAACTGCTGGGTTGGATCGAACAAACGCGCGAGCTTAGTCAGCTCCTGCCCACTTTGCCCGGGGAGTTGCCCAGCCAAATCACACAGAAGTTGGGCGGTTTCCAAAAAACACCCATCCGGGCAGTGTATGCGGTTTGCGAGCAAGCTGAACTGCGTCAGATCTTGGATGTGTATCAGGAGAAATACCGCCATGTGCGTCCGTTCACCACTGGCGCTGAGCTGCGTCAGCTCGGGCTTCAGCCCTCGCCGCGCTTTGAGGTCATCCTGACCGCGCTTAAACAAGCCTGGCTGGATGGTCAGGTGCAATCTGAAGCAGAAGAGAAAACTCTCCTCAAAGAGCTGCTTAAACAGGAATAATCCCCATCATGGCGCTTGAAGCTGAGTATCTTATGCCGTCAGGTGAGCGCATCCTGATCCGCCCGCTGCAAAAGACGGATTTGCCTGGTCTTGAATGGGATGGAGAATACGCGCACTTTCGCAATCTTTATTGGCAGCACTACGAAAGCAGCCTCTCTGGCAACACCCTGATTTGGGTTGCCGAAAATGCCAGCCATGAAATCATCGGGCAGGTTTTTTTGTTGTTGCTGTCGCGCCAGAAGGAGCTCGCGGATGGAACTTTCCAGGCTTATCTTTTCTCGTTTCGCATCAAGCCTGCCTATCGCGATCAAGGGTTAGGCGGGTTTATGCTGGAAATGATGGAGGAAAACCTGCGCCTTCGGGGATTCCGGTTTTTGAGGCTCAACGTCGCGCGCGCAAACCCGCTGGCGCGAAAAATGTACGAGAAACACGGCTACCGCATGATCGGTCCAGACCCCGGCATCTGGCGCTACCAGGACCAAAACGGTCAGTGGCAAACCGCCCGCGAACCAGCCTGGAAGATGATCAAAACCTTATAAAAACGAGGGATCTTTCGGTATTTTTTTGAACACCAATGAAAAAAGCGCTATTGGCGCTTTTTTCATTTATCAAAGGCTAAACACAGCCTCAATTAATCAACTTGCGGGCTTATTGATCAGACCCAAAGCCCGATGGCAGGTAAGCACAGTTGTGCCAGCCGCTATTCTTTAGGTTCTATTGGAGGGGTGGGCTGATCAGCCTCTTCCGCGGGCAAAACGTCATCTTCGTCCTCCGCCTTTTGGTCTTCGGCCTCAATTTGTCTGTTTTCGGTCAGCCACGCCTGTACAATCGCTTTGATTTCCTCATAATCCGCGGCTGTGAGCAGCTTAGGAACGCCTAAAACAGGCTGACTCTGGATATATAAGGTCATCCCATGTTTGCTTTCTTTCATGTCCGTCAGCTCAGCGCGCGGTAATAACATGCCTGCTGATTTTGGTTGTTTTTGTTTGATACCATTCTCATCTACAGTCAATTCAAACTGTTCCCAAAGGATCACCCTCTGCCGGATGGCGCTCCAACCAACAAAAACAAACATCACGATGATAAGTGCGATCATCAGGTAGGTTTGGGTGGTCACCGCCCTGCCGCGATTGAGAAAAAAGTTGATCGCCAGCATAACAATCAAGGTGATGCCGTACATCAGGATAATATTACGTTTTTGTTCAGCAAGCTTCGCCGGGTCTAAGTGGTAACTTTTCATGAATGCCTCCGTTTGGAATATCGCAATTATACCCGTATAATCTTTTGAACAGGATTTATGATGAGCAAGCCCCTCCTCGAAACCCATCGCGACCTCAACATTGCGGGTCTCAACCGCCGGCGTGTGGACGTTTGGCTGCCGGAAGCTTATCACTCCAATCCAAGTCAGGCTTTTCCGGTTCTCTACATACAGGACGGACAAACGGTGTTCTCCCAGTGGAAAAAAGATACCGACGGCTGGGAAATTCACCAGGCAATCTCCTACCTGGCGGAGGAAGAAAAGATCTTCCCGCCAATTGTCGTTGCCATTTCCAGCACGCTGAACCGCGCGGGCGACTATCTGCCCTCCAAAGCCCTGAACCTGGAGAATCCCACCAGCCCCGCCCAAATCTCTAAGCCAAATATTAAGTTTGTCTCTGATCTCTACCTCAGTTGGATGGCGCGCACCCTCAAACCAGCCATCGACCAGCGCTATCGCACTCTGTCAGACGCGCCAAACACCGCGTTGATGGGGTCAAGCCTGGGCGCGCTGATTTCGCTCTACGCGCTTTGCGAATATCCTGAGGTTTTCGGTAAGACAGCCTGCCTCTCCACCCATTGGCCCGCGGTTGGGCAGGGCATGCTGGCATACCTGGCAGATCACCTGCCTTTTCCGGGTCAGAATAAACTCTACTTTGATTATGGTAGCGAAGGTCTCGATGCTGAATACAGCTATTGGCAGATGAAGGTAGACAACCTCCTTCGCCAAAAAGGCTACCGTGAAGGAAAAGACTTTGCGAGCTGGCACTTTGAGGGCGAGGGTCACACCACTACCGCCTGGCGCGATCGCGTCTCAATTCCCTTGACCTTTTTATTTGGCACAATAGACACCTAACCCACCCACCCCGTATGGAATGCCCTTGCGCCATTCCGCACCATTCCCCATCACCATCCCCGTATGGAATGGCCTTGTGCCATTCCGCATCCAACGGATAAATTATCAAACCATCGGAAGGGGTCAAGCCCCTTCCCTACAAACGGACCTATTGAGACCCACCGCG
>LUZV01000093.1 GCA_001603765.1 Anaerolineales bacterium Chloro_02
TAAAGCCAGGTCTGCAAAGGATTTTGCTGCTCCTGCATCATGATAACGATCAGGTCTTGCCCGGCATTGTAACCGTGCCAACAATTGATCTCGGTGAAACCCGGGATTTGCCGAAAAGCAAAACAATCAAAGATCTCAGGTGTCACTTCCCTTGTTGGAACCGGTGTGGAAAATTGCAAGGTGCGGATTGACATTGGGGTGGTAGTCAGGCTTTGTATTTCGTATCCAACCTTCGTTGCTAAATTACTCTCCGACTTAATTCGTTCAGAAATTGCAGTTTGAATGGGAGGGTCAGTCACTTCCTGCAATTGAGTCTGCAGATCTGCCAGATAGTCTTCATTTTGTTTATTCGATGAGTTTGTAACTTTAAATATAGCAACATCCTCGCCAGAAAAAACGTAAACCAATGTTGTAATCGCAAGCATTCCAACAACAAATACTGCAACCACAAATATTACTTTTTGAAGCTTGGTATTGATAATGCATCTTTTATTCATTATGGCTCCTCATCACGGAGTGTCTGAGTTCCATTTAAAATCGGATGCCCAATTCAAACAATTAGCCAACCTTTCAACAGCGCTTACTGGTAATTAATAGAGTTGATTATACCTGCTTACTCGTTGATTGTACTCTCCGGGGCATCCTCCTCTTTGTTCACATGCTGATGATTGCGTAAGAATAACATAGTAGGCATTTTGGCACGACTGTGGATGCTACCCTAACCATGGCGATGCATTATAGCCATCGGTATGATGTGTTTCAGGATAAACTTTAGTTAAATGGCTAATGACATACAAATCAGCTAAATTCTTTTGTGACCAGCCGTTAGAACATTTCGAAGGATAACAGCTCCCTTCTTCCGATGGTGGCCAGTAATTTGGGCAGCCATCTGCAGATGTCGCGAGATAAACAAGTGCGGAATGGGAAAATCTTGATAACCGTCAACCTACTCTACTTTTCGAGACTAACTAATCTTCGGAGAAATACTTCCGCTTCCACTCGTAAAGCAAATTCAATGCCTGAATGGGTGAAAGTGTTTCGAGGTCGAGCTTCTTGTATGCCTCAATCATTGGGTTGTTCTCCGGGAAGAGCCGCAGTTGGTCCTGTGTGGCGCTCGCATCAGGCAGTGTCGTACCGGAAGACTGCTCAAGCTGTTTGAGGATCTCGTTGGCACGCGTGATTACCGAGGAGGGCAAACCCGCCATCTGTGCTACGTGGATGCCGTAGGAGCGGTCAGCCGCGCCCGGTACGATTTTGTGCAAAAAGACGACTGTGCCGTCCGCTTCAGTTACCGCCACGTTGTAATTGCGCACGCCTGGGTAAAGCTCCGCCAGCTCGGTTAGCTCGTGGTAGTGGGTGGCGAAAAGTGTCAGCGGCTTGAGTTTGGGGTGGCTGTGGAGGTGCTCAACGATTGCCCAGGCAATGGAAAGCCCGTCATAGGTGCTGGTGCCGCGACCGATCTCATCCAGGATCAACAGACTGCGCGGTGAGGCGTTATTGAGAATGTTAGCAGTCTCGAGCATTTCTACCATAAACGTAGACTGCCCCTGGTGAATGGCGTCCTGAGCGCCGATCCGCGTGAAAACCCTGTCCACCAAGCCAATCTCCGCTTCGTCTGCGGGCACAAAACTGCCGATTTGCGCCATCAGAACGATCAGAACCACCTGGCGCAAATAGGTTGACTTACCGCTCATATTTGGACCGGTAATCAGGCGGACGATCTCGCCTTCTTCAAAGACGACATCGTTGGGAATGTAGCGCGTGTCGCCGCGCATACGCTCCACTACCGGGTGGCGTCCGGCAATAATCTTCAAGCCCTTTTCGCCGCTTAGTTGAGGGCGGGCGTATTTGTTGTGCGCCGCGACACTTCCCAAAGAAAGCAGGCAGTCCAGGCTGGCGATCGCACGGGCGGTTTTGAGCAGCTCCGCGGATGAGGCGGCGAGCCGCTCGCAAATTTGTTTATAGACCCGCAGTTCCACTTCATGGATTTGCGTTTCAGCGTTCAGAACCAGCGATTCATACTCTTTCAGTTCAGGGGTAATAAAACGCTCGTTGTTAACCAGGGTTTGCTTGCGGATGTAATTCTCGGGCGCCTGATCCGCCATGCCGCGCGAGATTTCGATATAGTAGCCGAAGACCTTATTGAAGCCGACTTTTAGAGTTTTTATGCCAGTGCGCTGACGTTCCACGCCTTCAAGTTGGTTGATCCACTCCCGGGCGTGCCTTGAACTTTCAAGGATGCCGTCCAGTTCGGCGGAAAACCCGGGCTGGATGATGCCGATATTGGCGGTTGTGGCTGGTGGGTCGTCTGTGATCGCTGCCTCAAGCAAGTCGCGCTCCGCAGAAAAGTCTTCGACCTCTGCCAACAGCGCGCGCAAAGCGGGTTCATCGGCAGGGAGAAGGGATTTCAGCCGCGGCAGAAGGCGCAGATCTTCCCTCAGCGCCACCAGGTCTCCGGGGCGGGCGCTGGCATTGTTCAGCCGCAGTACGATGCGTTCGATATCGTGCAGCTCTGCCAGGTGAACCTCGAGATTCTGCCGAATGACGCCATTCCGGAAGAAAAATTCCACCGCGTCCAGCCTGGCGTTGATCTGCTCAAGGTCCAGGAGGGGTTTATTAACCCAGGCGCGTAGCATGCGCTTGCCCATTGGCGTTTTGGTGCGGTCCAGCACGCCTAAAAGCGAGCCTTCGGTTTTGTTTTCACGCAGGGTTTCTGTCAGTTCCAGGTTGCGGCGGGTTTCCGCGTCCAGCACCATGAAATCGTTCAGGCTGTATGTGCTGAAGCTGAAGCGTACCTGAGCCAAACCTTTTTGGGTTTCCTGGAGGTATTTCAGGAGCGCGCCAACCGCGCGCGCTGCCAGCGGTAAATGCTTTAGACCCAACCCCTCCAAGCTGCTCACCTGAAAACGGTCTTTGATCAGCTCCTGCGCGCGACCAGGCTCAAAATACCAGTTGGGGATGGCAGTCAGGCTGCCGTTGATATCCTCTGGTAAGGTCGCGATATCCGAAACCAGGATTTCAGCCGGGGAAAGGCGCTTAAGTTCCGCTCGCAGCTGCACAAAAACGTCCTGATCGGTCAATTCAGTCGCGGCAAACTCACCGGTGGAAACATCCGCGTAAGCCAACCCAGCGCTGTGTTCAAGAATATAGACGCAGGCAAGGTAGTTGTTGCGCCCGGAAGGGAGCAGGTTCGGTTCGACCACCGTGCCGGGGGTGACCACGCGCACAACTTCGCGCGGGAAGAGCCCCTTATCCGGCTGATCGCCAACTTGTTCGCAAATTGCGACGTGGTGCCCTTTTTCGATCAGCCTGCCGATGTAGTTATCTACCGCGTGGAATGGAATCCCTGCCATCGGGACGCGCACGCCTTTTGCCACCGGGCGGGATGTCAGGACGATATCGAGCGCCTCTGCCGTGGCTTTGGCGTCGTCGTCGAAAGTTTCATAAAAATCACCCAGCCTGAAAAAGACAATCGTGTCCGGATATTGCTTTTTGATATCCAGATACTGCTGACGAAGGGGGGTGATGTCTTGCGGCATGGTCTATTTCAGGTTTTCGCGAATGTACGCGGCAACTTGGTCAAGCGCTTCGGAAAGTTTGCTTGGGTCTTTCCCGCCGGCTTGGGCCATGTCGGGTCGTCCGCCGCCTCCGCCGCCCACCACCGCGGCGATGCGTTTGATCAGGTCGCCTGCTTTAATGCCCCGATTGATAAGATCGGACGTGACCGCGGCAATTAGCATAGGCTTTTCGTGGTTGACAGTGCCCAAAACCACCACGCCAGAGGGATTTTGTTGGCGGAACTGGTCGGCAAGGCTGCGCAGGGCGTCCGCGTCGGCATTGGGGATGATGGCGCTGAGCACGGGAATGCCGGCAATTTGCTGAGTATTTTGTAATTTTTTGCTGAATTCAGCCTGGGCGCCCTGAACCCGCAGGAGATCGATCTCCTTATGGAGTTCCTTCAGATTTTCGTTCAACATTTTGGTTTTCAGCAGCAGCTCAAAGGGGCTGGTCTCAAGGAACTCAGCCGCTTTTGCAAGGAGATTGAGGCGTTCGCGCGCCCATTGATAGGCTTTCTCACCGGTTACGGCTTCGATGCGGCGAATGCCAGCCGCCACGCTCGACTCACTGGTGATATAAAAAGAACCGATTTGAGATGTGTTCTCAAGGTGAGTGCCGCCGCACAGCTCGTAGGAGACGCGTCCGCGCTCATCGGCAATTTCGACGGTGCGCACCTGGCTGCCGTATTTTTCGCCAAAAAGCGCGATCGCGCCCTCGGCTTTGGCTTCCTCAAGCGATTTTTCCCGTTTGATTACCGGATACTGCGCGGCAATGAACTGATTGACGAGGGCTTCGATCTGAAGCAGCTCCGAGCTGTTGAGCGCGCGCGGGAAGTTAAAGTCGAAGCGCATGCGCTCGGGATCGACCGCGGAGCCAGACTGGTGAACTTTATCGCCTAATACCTGGCGCAGCGCGGCGTGCAGCAGGTGCGTGCCGGTGTGATTGCGCATAGTCGCAAGGCGCGAGGGTGAATCGACACTCACCAACGCGGACTGATCCACCTGGGGCGTTCCGAGCCGGACTACGCCCGAAAGGACGATCAAACCTGATACTGGCTTGCTTGCGCTTAATATTTCAACGTCCCAGTCAGGTTTCTCAAGGGAGCCCACCTTGCCCTTATCTCCAACCTGCCCGCCGGATTCCAAATAAAGCGGACTGTTGGTCAGAATGAGTTCAACCGGATCACCGGCTTGAGCAGAGTCGACCAATTCGCCGTCTTTCAGAATCGCGACCAAAGAAGCAGAGGTAGAAAGCGCGGTGTAGGGGTCATAATGCACGCCTTCAGCGGGCAGCTTGCCGCGCGCCTGCAGATCGCTTAGGAGATCCGCGTAGAATTCAGTATCGTTTCCGTTCATTTCCGCGAAAACCTGTCCCTTGCCCGAGGCTAATTTGTGCGCTTGCATCGCCTGGAAAAATCCTTGTTCGTCCACGCCTAAACCATCTTCTTCGAGGATGTCCCGGGTGATTTCGAGCGGAAAACCGAGAGTGGAATAGAGATCAAAAGCGGTTTTACCGTCAAGCTGACTTTCACCGCTGGCTTTGAGGCGCGCTACCAAACCGCGGAGTTCCGCGAAGCCAGCGTCGAGCGTTTCGGCGAAGCGTTTTTCTTCGGATGTTAGCGTTTCTTCAATCAATCCCGCGTTGGTTTTCAATTCCGGATAGGCAGCCTGATAATTTTCGATCACCAAACGCGCCACGCGAGCCATAAAAGGCTCAGTGAGGTTAAGCTTGCGGGCAAAGCGGGCGGCACGGCGGATGATCATGCGGCAGACGTAGTTGCGCCCAATATTGCCGGGGATGACGCCGTCGGCAATCAAAAAAGAAGCCGCCCGAACATGATCGGCAATGACCCGGTAAGGCGTCAGATTGGCAGCGCGTTCAGCGTCGGTCTGACCGGCGATCCTTTGGGTTTCGTCCAGCAGGGGTTTCAGCAGGTCGGTTTCGTAGTTGCCGCGCACACCCTGGATGATAGAAACGATGCGCTCAAAACCCATACCAGTATCGACATGCCGCTTGGGCAGCGGTAGAAAGTCGGTAGGAGAGGTGCGGTTGTATTGAATGAAGACGTTGTTCCAGATCTCGACAATGCGCGCGCAGTCGCCATTGACTTTACATTCGTGCCCCGCGACGTGCCGCATATTGCAGAATTCGGGTCCAAAGTCATAGTGGATCTCACTGCAAGGTCCGCAGGGGCCGGTTTCAGCCATTTCCCAGAAGTTATCCTTGCGCCCACCCTGCAGGAGGTGTTCAGCCACAAAGCCAGGCTGCGCCAGCCAGACGTCGCGAGCTTCAGTATCGGTGGGCAGGCTGCCCTGGTCGTCCG
Source organism: Anaerolineales bacterium Chloro_02 (assembly GCA_001603765.1). GTDB lineage: Bacteria > Chloroflexota > Anaerolineae > Anaerolineales > Anaerolineaceae > Mesolinea. The sequence continues at coordinate 5,882 of LUZV01000093.1, forward strand.
CGAAATAAGTCGCGTATAGGCGTTGCGGGTCGAGACCCCACTCTTTGGTCAGGAGCTCCCAGCTCCAGCTGAGCGCCTCGAGTTTGTAATAATCTCCAAAGGACCAGTTGCCTAGCATCTCAAAGAAAGTGTGGTGGGTGTTATCGCGCCCGACGGTATCGAGGTCGTTATGTTTTCCGGAGACCCGCAGGCATTTTTGGGAGTCGACCGCGCGGGTATAGGGGCGGGTCTCGGTGCCCAGGAAGACGTCTTTGAACTGCACCATGCCGGCATTTGTAAAGAGCAGGGTGCTATCGCCGCCGGGGACGAGCGAGGCGCTGGGGACGACGGTATGCCCGCGCGCCGCGAAAAAATCGATAAAAGATTGACGGACCTGATTGCCGGTTAAAGTCATTTTGAACTCCAAAATAGGTTAGTTAACTTAAAAATTATACATGATTTACCTGGGTCAAAACGAGTTCGTATTGTTTGTTGCCTGAGTTAGGTTAATTGGATGGGAGTTTTATTCATGCGACTTTGGTTTATACGGATAGCTTAACTATTACCAACAATTCCTGTAGGGAATGGTCTTGCGCCATTCCGAACGCATCACACACGCCCGTAGGGAATGGTCTTGCGCCATTCCGAAAGCACCACACGCGCCCGTAGGGAATGGCCTTGCGCCATTCCGAAAGCATCACACGCGCCCGTAGAGAATGGCCTCGCGCCATTCCGAACGCACCACACACACCCGTAGGGAATGGCCTTGCGCCATTCCATAATCCATGGGAACGGGACAAGCCGCGTTCCGCATCACACACGCCCGTAGGGAATGGTCTTGCGCCATTCCGCAAACCGTGGGAACGGGGCAAGCCGCGTTCCCTACGAAAGATTGTTTGATTGCAACGCACTTGTGCTATTCCATAATCCATGGGAACGGGACAAGCCGCGTTCCCTTCAAAAGATTGTTTGATTGCAATGGCATTGTGCCATTCCGAACGCACCACACACACCCGGAGGGAATGGCCTTGTGCCATTCCGCAAGCCATAGGAACGGGACAAGCCGCGTTCCCTACGAAAGATTGTTTGATTGCAATGCCCTTGCACCATTCCGCAAGCCATAGGAACGGGACGAGTCATGTTCCACACCACACACGCCCGTAGGGAATGGTCTTGTACCATTCCGTAAGCCATGGGAACGGGACAAGCCGCGTTCCCTACGAAAGATTGTTTGATTGCAATGCACTCGCACCAATCCATAATCTATGGGAACGAGGCAAGCCGCGTTCCCTACAAAAGATTGTTTGATGGCGAGGGTTTTGCTCCATTCGGCCAAATTATGGGACGGGATAAACTCAATCCAAACCGGATTGAAAGTTTCTCTTCTCCCTGATTTATAACGGCCCGGCGTTTTGAGCTTTTAAGTTCTTATTCCATTTCCTGCCGGTAAGAGAGAGCGCGCTGCAGGGTGCCCTGGTCAGCGTATTCGATATCCCCGCCAACGGGCAAACCGCGCGCAAGGCGTGTGACTTTAATGCCCATTTGGGAGATGCGCTGCTGCAGATAAAGCGCGGTGGCATCGCCTTCCATGGATGGGTTGGTAGCGATGATCACTTCGCGCGTGTTGCTGTTTTTCAGCCGCTCCAGCAGAGGGAAAATTTTAATCTGATCTGGTCCGATGCCCTCAATGGGCGAGAGGACGCCCTGAAGGACGTGATATTTGCCCTGAAACGCGCCCGTGCGCTCGATTGCAAGCACATCCAGCGGTTCCTCCACCACGCAGATGAGGTCATCATCGCGTGTGCTGGAAGAGCAAATATCGCATTTTTCTTCTCCCGCCAGGGTGATGTTAAAACACTCGGGGCAATAAGAGGTCTCTTCACGCAGGGCTTCGAGCGCTTGTGCCAGAGCGAGTGAGGCTTCCGCGGGGGCTTTAAGCAAATAGAAGGTCAGCCGGGAAGCGGTTTTGGGACCAATTCCCGGCAGGCGGGCGAATGCATCAATCAGATTTTGGACCGGGGCTGGGATCGCGCGCATTTGCCCTACCGCCCCATGCCGAAGCCGGAGAGCATGCTCGTGAAGGGTGCCATTTTCTCTTCAGAAATCTTACGTGAGCTTTCGAGCGCGTTGTTGACTGCCGCCAGCAGCATATCTCCAAGCATTTCCGCGTCCACATCGGTCAGCAATTCAGGGTCGATCTTTATGGCGGTGCATTCCTGGTTGCCGGTAATGGTTACCGAGATCGCGCCTCCGCCAGAGGTCGCGGTAACGGTTTCTTTCGCGATTTCTTCCTGAGCCTGAGCCATTTGCTCCTGCAGTTTTGCTATTTGGGACATCATGTTGCCGCCAGCGACGCTGGGGCGTGTGTTAAATCCTTTTGCCATTATTCATCCTTTTCTTTGTATTCAGTAGGTATTTCACGGATTATTCCGCCTAATTTTGTGACAGTTTCTTCAACCTGTTTGAGCCCGCTTTTGGAGCTTGACCGGAGAGCGGCAGCGTGTTCGCCTGTGGTGCAAATGAGTCTGACTTCCTGCCCAAAGTATTTGGACATGGCGGTCGTAACCATGCGCGTATTTTGCTCTTCAGCCATCTTGCCGCGCAAAAGTTCGCTGCTGAAGTTGATGACTACCGTGTTATTCTCCACCTCCACCAAGCGCGAAGAGTTCAGCAGAGCGCTCGTGACGGTGTTGTTGGCTTTAACCTCACGTTTCAGCGCCTCCCAATGCTCCTGCACCCAGTCGAGGGTCAGCGGTCCGGTAACGGCTGGCGGGCGGACAGGCTCGGGCTGTTTGGGGGCTGGTTCGGCGGGCTTTGGGCTTGGTTTAGCGGTCGCGGGCTTTGGCGCGTCTCTTTCTATCTGAGCGGTTACTACAACTTGCGGAGCAGCCTCAGGGGCAAGCGCTTCGGCATAGGCTATCTCAAGCCCGAGACCTGGGTGCCAGTTGGCTTTCAGGTCGGTCGCGGCGTTGGTAAACGCCGAGATCATGCTAACCAGACGGTTGATGCTAAATCGAGCGGCATGGTTTTCCATTGAGGCGCGCGTCTCTGGAGTAAGTTCGAGCTGCTTGCCGGCTTCCATTTTGATGACCAGAAGGTCGCGCAAATAATCCACCACCTGGCGGGCGTATTGGCGCGGGTCGGCGCCGCTATCGAGCGCCTGGTGGATGATCTCGAGCCCTTTGCCGCTGGACCCTTCCAGGCTGGCTTCTACCAGCTCGATCACGGATTGATTGGTGGCGGTGCCTAAAACGTCCTGAGCGATTTCAAGCGTAATCTTTTTCGAGATCGAAGAGAGTTGGTCAACCAGCGAGATAGCGTCGCGCAGGGCGCCAGTTGCCTGACGCGCGATAAGCGTCAGCGCGTCCTCATCGATCTTAATTTTTTCCTGCTTGCAAAGTTCCTTGAGCTTCGCGACGATCACCGGAACCGGGATGCGGCGAAATTCATGCCGCTGACAGCGCGACAGCACGGTTGAAGGGATTTTGTGTATCTCTGTGGTGCAGAGGATGAAGATAACGTGCGCGGGCGGCTCTTCGAGCGTTTTGAGCAGCGCGTTGAAAGCGGAGGTTGAGAGCATGTGCACTTCGTCAATGATATAGACCTTAAAACGACCTTGCGAAGGGGCAAAGTTGATCTTATCGCGCAGATCGCGGACGTCGTCCACACTGGTGTTGGAAGCAGCGTCGATCTCGATCAGATCCAGAAACCGACCCTCATTGACTGCCAGGCAGTTGGCGCAGTGGTTGCATGGGCGATTTTCGAGCGTAGCTTCCAGGCAGTTAACCCCTTTAGCCAACAAGCGCGCGCTGGTGGTCTTGCCGGTGCCTTTGGGACCCGCAAAAAGGTAAGCATGCCCAACGCGGTTGGTCGCGATGGCGTTTTTTAGAGTTTGAACGATGTGGTCCTGCCCTACGACTTCATCCCAAAGGGCTGGTCGCCAGGTGCGGTAGAGTGCCTGAGCCATGGTGTGATTCCTTTAAGGTACGCTAAAATGAGTCTGTTCGTTTCCCTGACTGTCGAGCAAAGAAAGCTTATCGCCGCTTGCCCAAAGCGCTGAATCTGAGTTCCAATACAGTTCAATGACAGAGTTGGTTCCCAGCCCGGAATAGATCCTGACAGCGCCATTAGGGTTAAGTGTCAGATTGGGAAAGCGATATTCACGCCCGCCGTCTGCCTTGATCTTCCAGCCGGCAAGGTCCACCGCGTTTACCCCCCGGTTGCGCAGCAGGATGTATTCAACTTTGATGTCGCCTGCTCCAAACACCCCCTCCAGGAAGAGCTGCTGATCACCCGCGGTGAGGCTTGTGGGCGTGACCTGCGGAGAGGCTTTTGCCCCCTGAATGGGAGTAATGATTGGCTGAGTGGGCTCAGCTCGGCGCAGAGGGTTGATTGGCTGCCAGAAGTAGAGCACAACCAGCATCGTCGCCGCTGAGACGAGCACATTCAGCAATAAAAACGGGAGGGTTTTCTTCCAAAATTTCATCGCGCGAACCTGCTTAATCATAGCATAAAAGGCATCTTGGCGCAGGTTTTTCTATCGCCGTTCCGTGGAAAAATGTTGACGGAGCTGATCCGGCCTGAAAAAACCGCTTTTAATAGAATAGTAAATCGA
>LUZV01000094.1 GCA_001603765.1 Anaerolineales bacterium Chloro_02
ATTAACCTGGCAGCTGCTGAAGGTCATCCCGCTTCGGTGATGGACATGTCCTTCGCCAATCAGGCGCTCGGCGCGGAGTATATGATCAAGAACGCGGATAAGCTTGAAAACAAAGTTTACGACGTTCCAGAAGAGATCGATCGTGAGATCGCGCGGTTGAAGCTGGATTCGATGGGTGTACAGATCGACATTCTGACAGACGAACAGGTCAATTACTTAAATTCCTGGGAAGAAGGCACATAAGCCAGAAGTAATAAGGATAAAAGAGCTGGTATCAACCAGCTCTTTTTATTTCACTTTGGCGAGCAGAGTTGTATTTGGCTTCCTGGAAGCGCTTGATTCAACCAAACAAGCCTGAAAATCGCGCCGGATACATCAGCTGAACGTCAGCCAGGCAGCGAACACGGGTCATCCACGCGCAAAATCTGATGCAAAAAAAAGAGGTTTCGCGGGGCAGAGTCCGAGTTGGACACGCTAAAACCGCAAAACCTCCTAAGTTAAATCCAAAAAATCAATATTCAGCGTCTTCCGCTGCTTCATCACCAGAGGGATCGAACGTGCCGCTGAGCATCTCACTGTTGGCAAGCGCGCGGACTGAGTTCTCGATCTCCAGCATGATATCCGGGTTCTGAACGAGATAGTTCTTCGAAGCTTCCCGCCCCTGTCCAAGCCTTTGGTCTTTATAAGAATAGAATGAACCGCGTTTATCAATCACTTCCAGGGAGGTGGCAAGGTCGAGAATATCGCCCGATTTGGAGATGCCTTCGTTATACATGATGTCAAATTCAGCCGAACGGAATGGCGCGGAAACCTTGTTCTTCACGACGCGCACACGCACCCGGTTGCCAACAATTTCGGCACCGACTTTGATCGACTGAACCCGCCGCACATCGAGTCGAACGGAAGCGTAAAACTTGAGCGCCATGCCGCCGGTGGTGGTCTCGGGGTTGCCATACATCGAGCCGATTTTTTGGCGAAGCTGGTTCGTGAAGACCACCGCGGTCCTGGTCTGATTAATCGCGCCAGAAAGCTTGCGCAACGCCTGGGACATTAGCCGCGCCTGCACGCCCATGGTGGGGTCGCCCATGTCGCCTTCTATTTCAGAGCGGGGCACAAGCGCCGCAACCGAATCGATGATGACCAGATCGACTGCCCCAGAACGAACTAATGTCTCAGCGATTTCGAGCGCCTGTTCGCCAGTATCTGGCTGGGAGATGAGCAGGTCGTCAATCTGAACCCCGCATTTTGCTGCATAGACTGGGTCAAGCGCGTGCTCCATATCGATGTAAGCCGCGGTGCCGCCCCTTGCCTGGCATTCCGCCACGATATGCTGGCAGAGCGTGGTCTTGCCGGAGGATTCAGGGCCATAAATTTCGGTGATGCGGGCTTTGGGGATACCTCCCACGCCAAGCGCCATATCAAGCGAGAGGGAACCGGTCGGGATTGCTTCCACCTGCATCTGGTGAGCTTCGCCCAACCGCATGATGCTGCCCTCTCCATATTTTTTAACGATGTCGTGCAGAGCACGGTCTAACACAGCTTTTTTTGCGTCTTCCATGTTTTGGTCAGACCGTATCGGATTGTTGGTGGGTGTTGCTTTTCGGGCAGCCATAGTTTCTCCCAGATCTTTTGGTTATGTTGTGATAAATATAGCACACTTGTTCGAAACGTCAAGGTTTTATTTTACGGCATTCCATGTAAAAACGCTTGTCTTTAGCGTGATTCATCGAGAAGGTTTTGCGCGGAAGCGCGCCGTCAATAATCACCGACCTGAAGAAGGCATTTTTGCCGATGGGAGGCAGGAAGAACCCAATATTGCCTGGTTTGCTCCCAAGCGCGTCAACTGTGTCGTCTCCGTGGACATAGTCAATCCTGGTATCAGGGTGGGTAGCGAGATAACTGTCGAGGAATTCCTGCAAACTGCCGGCTGCAAGATCGTGCGCAGGGTGATCAAGCTGCACCAAAGTATAGGAGTTCTCCTCAATCATGCCAAAGCGTTGGGCAGAAGAGGTCGATTTAGCAACTTCCGCGACAAGTGTGGGCATATCCGGGATGGAATGCCGGCTGATTTTGCCTTCAAAAAAGAGTTGAAGAGACAGGTCAAAGTCTTCGCCGGGATTAAATAGAACGCGATGGATCGGCTCAAAACACAGTGAAGGATCGTGCAAGTTGACCAGCTCCACCAACGCGTAGCGGGCAGGGTGATCAGAGCCAACATGCGGCTTGAGCTCTTCCCAGATGGCTTTTGCGGTCGCGAGCGAGTGGTTGCCGTCGCCCATGGCAAAGAGCAGTGGATTTGCCGCGTCGGGCAAATCATACTTTTTGGCGTAAGTGGACGGTTCAATCAAAGATGCCAGCCCTTCAATCACGCTGTCAATCAGGCTCTCCTCGGAGATATAGTATCCTGTGAGCTGACCACTCCCTGCCATCAGCTCAAAGTCATACGCCAGCGGGAGCTGCTGCTTGCGGGCGCGAATTTCTGAGAGCACCACACCCTCAGGATCGTCATAGAGAACAAGAATATGTGGAGCTTCAAGCGGAGCCTCACGGCGCACATCCATGCGCGGCGGAAGTCGGTCCAGTATAGTGCCTTCTGTTGCGCGGATAAGGGTCTGGGAACCCTTGTTGAAGTCATAACTTTCCAGATCGAGCGCGACCACTAAACCCGACTGAACTTTGTCGTCAATCTGCCGCTCCACAAAAACAAAGCCGTGATGAGATTGCAGGACGCCGTTTTCCAGGTAGTCTTGCATGGTAGTCAGAGTTTTTTGGACACAATCTGAGACGTCCGAACAATGCAGCCAGGCTTCAGGAATAATTAGATGAAAAGTTGAAGGGGCATCACCCACGAGATCGGCAACATTCTGCCAATACTCAGGCTGCGACGTGAACTGATCGCAGGCGATGACAGCCCATTTATGCGGGTCAATCCCCGGTCCCGGGAGAAGAACTTCAGGTACGTGGATGCCAATTTTCTCTGCAATAGACATAAGCAAGGTCCTTTTCTATAGGTGAGTTGGTTCAATTGTATCAGATAGATTGCTGGCGAGGGCTTTAGACGGCAATTTTGAAGTTAGTCCTTTGGAAAAGATCACTCTGCATCTTGGCAAGATGGTAATCAAAAAAGCCTGGATTAACCAGGCTTTGGGAGCAATAGAACGATCAATTTAAGCTTTTTTGGCAGGGATAAAGACCAGACCTACCGCGCCAGGACCGACATGGGTTCCGATTACGGGGCTGATTGGACCCATAAACTCATTACGCACATGGAAGCGTTGGTGAGCCATTTCAGCAAACTCCTGCCCCTTTTCTGGCGCGTTAGCATTAATAATACCGAGATACTCGATCGAGCCTTGAGTTCCCAGTTCTTCTTCAGCAAGCTCAAACAAACGGATTGTCGCTTTCTTCATCGTACGAACTTTATCAACGGTGATAATCGCGCCATCAGCGATGCTGAGAATAGGTTTCATCTGAAGCGCGGTGCCGATCAGATGAGCCGCGCCGCCGATGCGCCCGCCTTTGCGCAGATACTCAAGCGTGTCCACCAGGAAATAAGTGCGCACGCGCTGGCAAAGATCCTTGGCGAGATTAGTACATTCAAGCAGTGACGCTCCCCGCTGGGCGGCTTGAGCTGTCATGAGGGCAACCAAAGCAAGGGGTGTAGAAGCTTGAAGACTATCCAGGACAGTTATGCGATTTTTCGGGAAATTTGCCGCAGCCTGAATCGCGGAATCGTAAGTTCCTGAAAGTTTAGCTGAAATGACAATGGTAAGGATGTCGTAACCTTGATCAATCAACTTTGAAAAAACGTCGGCAAACATACCGGCTGAAGGTTGCGATGTAGTGGGCAGGCTTTCGGATTTTACCAACCGCTCGTAAAATTCCACAGGTGTAATTTCAATCCCATCCAAATACGGCTTACCATCCCACACAACTGAAAGTGGAACAATTGTCAGATTGTGGCTGCGGGCAATGGAGTCCGGGATGGCGGTCGTACTATCGGTAACGATTGCTACTTTACTCATATTTGACCTCTTGGTAAGTTTCTTAGTGGTAAAAACACATTCCAGGCGGTTAAGTTGCGAAATGATAATAATTTGACTAAAACCGTCCGAATTTGTCTTGAAAGTGGAGGTTATCAAAGGGGCATTGTTTGCGGTATGATATAAGCTTGATTAGTAACTATTAACCCATCTGGACGGG
>LUZV01000006.1 GCA_001603765.1 Anaerolineales bacterium Chloro_02
AGCGCCTGGGTTGCCACAACCACCTGGATCTTGCCAAAGCGTTCTGCCAGGGCTGGCGCTGCCAAAAGACCGATGCCCATCGCCAGACTGCCCCAGGCAAAGATCACCCCAATCGCTGCGTCGCTTTGGTTGTGGACGTGGCGGAAGAAAACGTTCATAAAGGGCATAACCATGCCTGCGCCGATGGAGATCATCAAACTCGGCAGGATCAGCTTGCTCAACAGCCCCGGGTTTTTGCGAACGAAGCTCACCGGCGCGAAATTCGATCGCTGGCTGAGGGAAAGCGGGCTGGTCCTCATCAAAATGACAGGAATCGCTGACGCCAGGCAGAGCGAAGCCATGACCCAAAGCGACCACCCATACGCTTTTGGGCTGACGGCGCTGACGGCGAGTATGCCTGCCGTCCATGTGGGCAAGTAGCCGCCAATCCATTCGCCTATGGAGGTCGCGGTCATACGCAAGCCAGAGGAGAGGCTAAAAAGATAGGTTCGTTCTCTGGGACCGCTGTTTTCCATTAAAAAGGGTCCAGTTGCCACCGCCGAAAGCGCCTGAGCGACGCCCTGCACCACATTCATTCCAATAAAAATCCCAACAGATGGGAATAGCAGCATCAATGCCATCGAAATACCGTAACCGAAGTAGCCGATCATGAAGGCATTCTTCCCGCCGATGCGGTCGGTAAGATATCCCATTGGCAGCGCCGCAAGGAGCGATGTAAGGCTGCGGGCGGTTACCAGGTTGCCCAGTGTAGCTTCGTTGTAACCCAGGCTCAGCACATAAAAGTTAAACAAAAGCTGGCTGATGCCCATGGCAACGCCAAAAATCAATAAGCTCAACAGAAAGAGCCTGGCATTGCCAGTAAAAGCCCGCACGCGAGTTAGATAGGTGCTTAAGACTGAGCGGTGTTTGTCGGGAACCTTTTCATCATCCAAGCAGGTCAATCCCCCTGTACAAAATGGCGAAGCAGATCGATGGTGTTGTCGAACCCTTCGTATCGCGGCGAAAACTGCCGTTCGCCCTCTTCACTCAGAAGGATCTGCACCATGCCAGCGATGCGTAGTTGGTTGAGATGATGCAGCACTGTGGGTGGGCGCAGCCTCAGCGCGCGCGAAAGTTGTGTGGCAGTGCGCGGAGATTGCGCCAGATAGCGCAAAATTCGCAGACGAGTCGCGTCTGAGAGGGCTTTCAGGGAGAAGATCAAAGCGTCAGGTACGATATCGCCTGGGATGATTGCCATCGAATCAGGACGGGCGCCAAAAACAATCAGCAGGGTATCGGAATTCATTTTATCAAGGAATATGTAAGGAGAACCCCAAAAAGATGGCGCTAACACGATCTTTGAATAGGTTTCCAGCTTGTCGATGCGCACACCGCTGCTCAATTCCTCGAGAAGCATCGGCAGAGACAGGCTGCCTGCCCTCATCTGGGCATGCGAAAGCCCTTGTTTCAGGACTGGCTGGATGCGCTGTTCCTCCTCGGCAAAGAAGTTATCAATATATGCCTCAAGCGCCCTGATAAGGTCCGCGCCAAATGATTCCCGGTCCGACCAGGTTTGGTAGAGCTTCTCAAGATAGGCAGATTGTGTGACTTTATCGGTCAGCCGGGTGTGCTCTAAGAGGACCTGACGTTCAGCAGGAGTCCATTTTTGCTTTGGTCGGGTGTTGAGCAGGATCTCCTGATAGGCAGCCGGCACAGAATACGAAAACGAAAGCGATTCAAGCACGCGGGATGTGGGGAGTTTCTTGAGAGCTTCAACAGCTACCGCGGCATTTTTGGGGGCTGGCAGCCCGCGGACAAAAAAGAGGGAATTGTTGATTTGCTGCGCGGCAAGGTCAAGCGTCTGGCGGTGCTCAGCTGGCAGGCGCGAACGCACGCCCGCCGCCCAGGATGCCCTGACGCCAAACGCGTCCGGATCATGAAGCGCCTTAAGACTGATAAAAAGATCATAAGCCGTGCCTATATCCCACTCAAGTCTTGTATGAACTGCTGCGCACATCGAATCCCTCCAAACGATAGATAATAACCTATTTTATTAGACAGCGGTCTAAAGTTCAAGGGTGCAAAAGGCATCATAAGAGAAATACTCTACGATGAAATCACACAGACATGATAAGATTAAGCAAAACCATTGTTCAAATTTCATATCCTTTGGAGGAACTTACCCATGCCAAGAAAGTCACATCTCACCTTAATCATGATGGCTGTCCTGTTGGCAGTCGGCACCTTAGGAATCCAACCAGTCAAACCGGCTCTGGCTGCAAATGCCATCCGCATTAGCCAGGCTTACGGCGGAGGTGGAAACACGGGAGCAACTTATAAACACGATTTCATTGAACTGTATAATGCTGGCACCACGGCAGTCGATCTTTCCGGTTGGAGTGTGCAATATGCCTCAGCAACGGGGACTTCCTGGCAGGTTACTCCTCTGACTGGCACAATTCAACCTAATAAGTATTATTTGATTAGAGAAGCTCAGGGATCTGGCGGGACGGTGGACTTGCCAACACCAGATGATATAGGTAATATCCCTATGAGTGGAAGCGCATTTAAAGTCGCTTTGGTGGCTTCAACTTCATCCCTTGTCGGATCTTGTCCTTCTGGCGTCGTAGATTTTGTCGGCGCGGCTTCCACCGCCAACTGCTACGAAGGTTCCGGGCCTGCACCAGCACCATCAAATACAAACTCGGTTATGCGCAAGGTAAATGGCTGTACTGACACGGATAATAATTCTGCCGATTTCGATGCAGCTCTTGCAGCGCCGCGGAATTCTGCCTCCCCGGCTTATGTCTGCCCCGGGGGCGATGTTCCCCCGACGGTAGCCAGCACTTTGCCAGCTAACGGCGGGACTGCCCAAAAAACCGATAACATCGTTATCACTTTCAGTGAATCTGTCACGCTTACAGATCCATGGTTTAGCATCTCTTGCGCGACCTCCGGCACCCATACTGCCGCAGTGACAAACGCGGACCCCATCTATACCCTCAACCCCGATACCGACTTCACCGCTGGGGAAACCTGCACGGTCACAATCGACCACACTAAGGTCGTCGATAATGATCCGCCGGCAGATCAGATGGCTGCTGATTATGTCTTCAGCTTTACTATTGCCACTGGATGTGGCGATCCTTTTACGCCTATCTATACCATTCAAGGCAGCGGTGCCACCTCGCCTCTGGTCGGGCAGACACTGACCACTGAAGGAGTTGTGGTTGGTGATTTCCAGGTAGGCGGCAAAGGCGGTTATTACATCCAGGACACGTTCGGCGACGGCGACCCGGCAACATCAGACGGAATTTTTATCTACAACACATCAGTCGCGGTTAATGTTGGCGATCATGTGCGCGTTAAGGGTCTTGTTGTCGAAACCACCACAGGCACAGGCACGCTGACGCAGATCACACCCACCAACCCTGCTTCTTCTAATGTGCTCATTTGTTCCACCGGTAACACTGTTGCACCAACCGAAATAACATTGCCGGTCACGGCTGTGAGCGACTTCGAAAAATATGAAGGCATGTTGGTCACCTTCCCGCAGACTTTGATCATCTCCGAATACTTTAACTTTGATCGCTTCGGCGAGATTGTGTTGACTTCGCAGCGGCATATGACCCCAACTGCTTTGGTGGAACCAGGCGCGCCCGCACAAGCAGAAGCCGCGGCTTATTTGTTGGACCGCATCACGCTTGATGATGGACGTACCACACAAAACCCTGATCCTGCCATCCACCCCAATGGATTGACGTTTGACATGACGAATCTCTTCCGCGGTGGGGGCACAGTTACCAATGTGACTGGTATTCTGGATTTCTACCAGAGCCTTTATCGGGTGCAGCCCACGGCTGGCGCAACTTACGTGGATGCCAATCCGCGCACAGCGGCTCCTGATATTACCGAGGGCGACCTCAAGATAGCCAGCTTTAACGTCCTGAATTTCTTTGTTACCCTTGATGCTGGACCTGGCGCCTGGATTTGTGGACCGGCGGGGAACGCGGAATGCCGCGGGGCGGATAACGCTGAAGAATTCACCCGCCAACGCGATAAGATTCTGGCAGCTCTCAATATCATCGACGCCGATATTTTTGGCTTGATGGAAATTGAGAATGACCGACCAGGTGGTCAGGACCCTGTTGCTAATCTGGTGGATGGGTTGAACGCGATCAAGGGCGCGGGCACCTATGCCTACATCCACACCGGCGCGATAGGTACTGACGCGATTAAGCAAGCTATTCTTTATAAGCCAGCTGCTGTAACTCCGGTTGGAGCCTTCCAGCTGCTTACCAGCGCCGTAGACGCACGTTTTATCGACACTCGCAGCCGTCCTGCTTTGGCGCAGGTTTTTAGCGATAACGAGACTGGCATCGAATTTGTGGTCGCGGTCAATCATCTCAAGTCCAAGGGGTCTGCCTGCGCTGGCGATCCGGATTTGGGCGACGGTCAGGGCAACTGCAACCTCACCCGCAAGGCAGCCGCGGAAGCATTGGTGGATTGGTTGGCGAACCCAACTTACTTCCCGGATGTGGAAAAAGCGCTGATCATTGGCGATTTGAACTCTTATGACAAAGAAGATCCAATTGACGCCATTAAACTCGGAGCGGATGATACCGCCGGGACAGATGACGACTATGAGGATATGATTTTCCAATTCCAGGGCGAGAATGCTTATGGGTACGTATTTGATGGGCAGACTGGCTACCTCGACCACGCGTTGGCAAACCAGGCGATGGCGGACATCATCCTGGACGTTAACTTTTGGCACATTAACGCCGATGAACCCGACATCATCGACTACGACACCAGCTTCAAGCAGCCCCCACAAGCCGCGCTTTACGCCCCCGACGCTTACCGCTCTTCAGACCACGATCCGGTGATTATCACACTAAGCATGAATGTCGCGCCCGTAGCCGCTGATCAGAGTGTGACAACCGATGAGGATACTTCAATTGATATCACCTTGAGCGCGACAGACGCTAACGGCGATACACTGACCTATTCGATTGTTGATCAACCCGGGCATGGCAGCGTGACACTGGTTGGCAATGTTGCCACCTATTTGCCCGACCTTAATTACCACGGGCCTGATAGTTTCACCTTTACTGCTAATGACGGCAAGGTCGATAGTAATTTAGCCGTTGTTACCATCACCGTGACACCCGTTAATGACGCGCCAGTGGCGGTTGCCGACGCTTACGAAACGGATGAGGATACAACCCTGACCGTGCTGGCTGTAGATGGCGTATTGAAGAACGACCTGGACGTGGACGGCGACTCCTTAAGCGCGATTTTGGTGAGCGATGTCAGCCACGGCACGCTGACCTTTGACGCTGATGGTTCCTTTGTGTACACGCCTGAGGCGAATTACCACGGTTCCGATAGCTTTACCTACAAAGCAACCGATGGTTCGCTTGAGAGCAACGTGGCGACCGTTACCCTCACAATCAATTCCGTGAATGACTGGGTCGAGGCGAATGACGATGAGTACGAAACGCCGGCAGGGGTTACGCTGAACGTCAGCGCTCCGGGCGTGCTCGCGAATGACGTGCTGCTCGACCCGGAAGAAACCGTTTCGCTTTTGGTGCTCCAGCAGCCCGCTCACGGCACACTGACGCTCAACCAAGACGGATCGTTCACCTACGTTCCGGATGCCGGTTTCTTTGGGACGGACACATTCCAATACCAGCTTAACTCGGCGCTGTTGATGGCGGGTGAGTTCAGTGACACGGCTTGGGTAACCATTAAGGTCACACCTAAACAGATCTTCCTTCCGCTGATCCTGCGCTAACACCAGATCTGATTTTTCAAAACGGAGGAGCAACTGCTCCTCCGTTTTGCTAAGCCACATAGCTCAAGGGGTTTGCCGCATCGCGCCGCCTCTTGACCGGAGATTTTGTTGAGGAAACTGTTGGTATTGAAGGATTTCGGGAGGGAACATTCACTTTCTATAAGGCAATTCTCTTTTCGCCAGGAAGAGCCGCGCTGAAAGGCGTTTGCCTAACCAGCAACGCTCAAAAAAGCGGGAGGATCCTCCCGCTTTGCTAAAAAAGAGTGAAACCAGCACTTCAGGCTGGGCGTTTCTATCTCCAGATCAAGGGCAGACGAGCGACGTATTGGATCTGATACGTGAAAGTAGCCACGCTGCTATCAGTGTGCTGTGGCGCGCTGGTGTAAGCTTTAACCGTCACGACGTTGCCATGCGCGCCGGATAAGGTGATGACACTTCCGACCGGACTGCTGGAATTTGGCGTGCTTCCATCGGTGGTGTAGTGGAATTGAGCGCCTGGCGTCGTTGATGAAAGGGTTATCATGCCGCCATCCACAACCGTCGATCCCGAGGGCGGGTTCGCGCTTGGGGCGGCAGCCTGCGGTGCTGGCGAGATCGTGAAATTATTGCTGACCTTTGTCAGTTGAATTGTTTCGAAATCATAAACCGCGTGCTTAATATTCTCGCTAGCAATTGTTGCCAACGCTGTCAGGCTGTAGGTGCCGGGTTTGTCCACGCTCAAATCGGTGAAGCTGGCGCTGCCATCTGTGAAACCCAGAGAAGTTGTGCCGCTCAGATTGGCTCCATTTGGAACTGTTAGGGATACTGTCACATCCGCGCTTACGACCCCAATAATGCGATCTCCGTTAGGCCCATTGAGGCTCGCGACTGGATTGGGGTTAAGCACTCCGTAAGCCTGCGCGCCGCCTGGCTGTGTTTGCCAATTTAATAGGGTGACCCATGGCTGATGGCGCAAAACGCGGCGG
>LUZV01000095.1 GCA_001603765.1 Anaerolineales bacterium Chloro_02
GTCCATCGCGGAGAGTCTCTGCCGCGATGTCTGGACAACGCGGAGCAAGGCGTCCTTGTCATCGGTGACAAGAAGGAGCTTTTCGACCCCGCGACTGACTGAAACGTAAAACTGCTCGCGACCTGCCGCCGGAAAGCTCTCGGCGCTTTCGGCGACATAGATGTCCTGGACGGTCTTGCTCTGGGCGGCGTAGGACGTGATGACGTAGCCGTGCGCGATGTGGCCATAGGTGCGCGAGACGACGGCTCCCGTGTCGAGGCACAAATCCCCCTCCTTGGTGAACCCCGTGACGGCGGCGAGGGTGCCGCAGTCGAGTTTGCGGCGACCGTCGGCCGCCTTGCCGTTGTGGGTGATGCGGATGTGATCGCCGATGCCGATGTCGAGCGTGGCGTGTTCATAAACCTCGAAGCGTTTGGCGAAGGCTGCCGCGTCGAACGCCTGTTCGCGGCCGCTGGCGTGGCGGACGAACAGGCCGTGTTCGTTGGCGTTCGTGATGACAAGGCGTTCGCCTGGGCGACAGCCAGGGGTGGCCTTGGCCAACTCGACAATCCAGCCGGGCCGGTAAAGGCGAAGGTCTTTCTTCTCGGCGGGGGTGAGGTCGATCTTCTGAAGGACGGAAATTGGCTGTTCGTCGGTTAGTTTGCGTTCGGCCTTGAGGCCCTGCCGAATCAGGTTCGTCATCCTCCGGCCTTCGGCATGGGTCGGCGAAACGACAAGAGCCGACCGGCCCTCCGCGATGGACTTGAGGTAGGCGTCCGCCAAAACCTCGTGGCGTTCCTCGTCGGGGATTTCGCGGATGGCTCCCAGGGCGTCGAGCTTCTCGAAGCCTTGGGCGATGCGTCCCTCGGAAAGGTCGTCGATGCCCTCGCGGTAGGCGTGGTCCTTCTGGCGGCGGATGGTGTTGAGTTCCGCCATGTCGAGTCCGGCGTGCTCGCGCAAGAGCCGCAGGGCGTCCCCGCGTTCAACGGGGCCGTGCTGGCGGGTGTCGCCCGAGAGGATGAGACGGGCGTCGATGGCGTCGGCGAGGTCGGTCAAGCGCTTCATGGCGGGGACGGATAGAAGCCCCGCCTCGTCCACCCAAATGACGCCGTGGGCGGCCTGCTCTTGCATCTGGGGATTGGTAAGGAGTTGCTCGACCGTCTCGGCGTTGGCAAACCCCGCTTGACGGAGCGTCCGGCGGGATGCGTCGGCGGTCGGGGCAACTACGGTCACGCGGTGGCCATTGGCCTCGATGGCGGGGATGGCTTCCCGCATGAGGGTGGTCTTGCCCGCGCCGGATTTGCCATGGACTCCCGTCACACGGTCGCGGGACTCAAGGATGTGATGCAGGGCCTGGGCCAATTCGGCATCGAGTTGGGGACTCGCGGGCGTGTAGCTGGGGGCCAAGGGCGGACAGGTCGCCAGTCCCCGACGAACCCAGCCGACAAGGTGCTCCTCCTGGAGCAAGACTTCGGGAATGGTGATGATGGGTCGGCCGTCGATGCTGCGGTGCAAGAGCGTTGGGTCGGCGGCAAGGGCTTGGTGCAACCGTTCGACGGTTGTCTCTCCGACGCTAAACCGCAAGGCCGTGGCGAGGAAGTGGCGTTCGTCCACGACCGACTGACGGTAGAAGCAATGTTCGCGGGCAAGGGCTATGGCCCGACGGTCGGCCTCGGGGTCGGGTGTTGGGGGTTCGACTTGGCCGGCGGGCCGGAGCGTGGCCGCGAGGGACTTTTGTTGGGCGTCGGGCAGACGTGAGAGCCGGAGCGTCCACATTTCGGTCAGGTCCTCCGTCGAAAGGTCACGGCGTTTCGCCTCGCGGGTCAACGCCCCCAAACGCGCCTTGGCCTTCGGATCGGTGATGCCCTTGTCTTGGGCGTACTTCTCAATTTGGGCCGTGCGTTTGGAAAACTCGCCTATGACCGCTTGTGGGACGCCTTCAATCTCGAAGGCGTGCTGGGTGGGCCGGATGGTGTAGCCGAGAGCCTTGAGGTTCTCGGCGAAGCGGGTGTGGAACGCCGCTTGGTAGTACGGCGCATCGGCTTTGATTTGTCCCATCTCGACAGCCTTCCAACGGTTTTCCTCGGTGTCGAAAGTGGCGTTGAGGACAAAGACGTGCGTGTGCAGGTGCGGGTCTGGGATGCCGTGGAGGGGACGGCTGGTAAAATGCGTAAACTTGGCAAAGGCAAGATTGCCGGTCGTGCGGTTGTCGTCGCGTCCCTCACGCCGGACGCGCGTTTCGGCTTTGGCCTCTACCTCGTGCATGGTGTCGGCAACGGCCTTGTGGTAGGCGTCCAGGATGCGGCTGTCTTGCGAGAAGGCGTGCAGGATGGAAACGCTCTTGGGAGCGTCGAAAGTCAAATCGTAGCCGACGCGACGGTGGGCCTTGGTGCGGACGGTGAGCGGTTCGCCGGTCCGAGGGTGGAGGTTGTCGCAGAGGGCGGCAAAAGCCTCGTGCGAGACTTCACCTGCAAGGCCGAGCCTCTCGGCTCCCTTGCCGCCCCATAGGCCGGGAGCTTCTTGACTTTGCGAGTAGTAGCCGTCAGGAGACGAACCCTTGGTGTAATAAAATTTGGCTGCGCTGCTGCGAGCGTTGACGCGTAGCATGGATGTCGCATCCGTAAAACAAGAGGGACAACATAATCCCATCCTACCTGTCACTCAATCGGTGGCAAGGGATTTCCGAAAACGAAGAAAAATGGCGGCGATTGTTTACGCGATGGCGGGTTTTTGGTAAGATCATGGCATTGGTTAGAGGAATCCAGTGGAGTCGAAAGCGGCCCAATTCAAAGTTCATCATGCCCGCATTGTGGCGTGGCGCGCGGAAGGCTTGACGTTCCGCCAGATTGCCGACCGGCTCACGCTTGAGGGGCTCAAGGTCGATCACAATGCCGTCCATCGCTACTGCAAGAAAGCGGGGATTCCGACAGAAGCGGTGCCGAAGGAAGCGGAGCCGGAACCCCCGTGCGTCGCGACACCGGAGCCGGTGTGTCCACGCCTCGAAAGAGAAGCTGAGGCGGCCGTTGTGCCGCCGCCGGCTGAGGTCGCGCCTTGGCAAGATCCGCCGAGGCTTTACGCGCCACTCGATTTTGGGCCGTGGTGGACGCCGGACTTGCCGCTTCTGCGCTTCGGGGATGCCTCCGGCGGCGATGCCTGGACGCTTCAAGACGCTTGCGAGGGGGTGTTCATCACGGGCGCAACCGGCTCGGGCAAGACAAGCGGTAGCGGCGCGACATTGGCGAGGACGTTCCTTGAATGCGGCTTCGGGGGAATCGTTCTGACGGTCAAGCCGGACGAACGGCAGCTTTGGGAGCGCTACGCCGCCGAGTGCGGGCGGAAAGACCAACTCTGCATTGTCGAGCCAGGCGGGTCCTATCGCATCAACTTCCTGGATTACGAAGCGAGGCGACCTGGCGCGGGCTCGGGCCTTATCGAAAACCTCGTCAACATCTTCTACACGATTCTTGAAGTCTACACGCGCTCGCAGGGCGATCAGGCCGCGAAGGACTTTTGGGAGAACGCCGGACGACAGCTTCTGCGGAATGTCCTGCGGGTGCTGGAACGGAGTCGGGGTTCCTTGTCGTTGGAAGAGATTGGGCTCCTGCTGACCGAAGCGCCGCAGAGCCCCGAACAGGTCGCGGGGGATGCGTGGAAACGGACGAAGCATTTTGGCGTTTGGCTGCAACAGGCCGTCGCACGCGCGAAGGGGACGCCGTACGAGCGAGTGATAAACGAAGCGCGGCGCTATTGGCTGGAGGAGTTTCCGTCGCTTGCGAGGGAAACACGGTCGTGCCTCATCACCGGACTGACCGCAATGGCCGACGCGTTTGTCGAACCGGCCATCCATGATTTGTTCTGCACCGATACGACCTTGATTCCCGAATCCGTCACGGAGGGCGCGGTCATCGTCGTCGATTTGCCGCTCAAGCGATACAAGGCGGTCGGGCTTTTCGCGCAGATGATTTGGAAGCATCTTTTTCAGGAGGCCATCGAACGCCGCAGCGATCCCGACGACGCGACACGCAGACCGGTCTTCCTCTGGGCCGACGAAGCGCAGTTCTTCTACGGGGCCTATGACGGACTCTTCCAATCGACGGCGCGAAGCTCGCGTTGCGCGACGGTGTACCTGACGCAGAACATCCCCAACTTCTACGGCGTCCTCGGGGGCCATCAGGCCAAGTCAAAGGTGGATGGGTTCCTGGGCAACCTCAACACGAAAATTTTCCACAGCAACAACGACCCGACCACCAATCAGTGGGCGGCGGAGCAAATCGGCAAGCGCCTCACGCATCGGTTCAGTTCCAACTCGGGGAGTTCACGGAAATCCTTCTGGGATTTCTTTCCGAGCGAGAGTCGCTCGACGGGGATGCAAGAGGTCATCGACTACGAAGTGCAGCCCAGCGACTTCACGCAATTGCGCACGGGCAGCGCCCAATATGATTGCCTCGTCGACGCCTATTTCGTCAAAAGCGGAGCATGTTTCAATGCCACCGGTAAACACTTTTTCAAAATCACTTTTCAGCAAAGGTAGGATGCATGAGCGAGATTGAAGGTGCCATCACGGATCTCAACAAGAAGGGCTTGGCAATTGTCGGGGATATGTTCCTTGCGTTCCTCGTGAGCCTCATCCGGCCGATTGCGACCGTAACGGAAAAGCTCTATCGGCGGCGGATGGGCGAAAGATATTTCACGGGATGGAACGTCATCATTGGAGTGCCGCTCATCATCGCGGCGTGTTTGCCGGTGTCGCTCCTCCGAGGGGAAGGACTGGATTGGATGGACTGGTCCATAACTGAATGGGTGTCGGTGGCGATAGGCTGCGTCTGGGTGGCTGTCTTTGCGTTGGCGGCAGTAGCGCACTTTCGGGACGTGAGGCGACGCTATCGTGAGAATGTGATGTGGCACTCGTATTGTTACGGTGTGGGCTTCAACAAACGGCCGTCAGACATCGCCGCGTGCTGTGCGATAGTGGGCATTCTGGCAGGGTGGTTTCACCTGTACGGCATCATGCTCTTGCTCGTGTTCTCGGGCGGCTTTTCCGTCCAAATGCGAGCGTTCGAAATGAGGAAGATGCGAAAGGCGTTCCTGGACACGATCGACGGTCATATTGAGCAAGTGAGTTTCGCGGACGCGGTAAGGGAACGTCTCACGCCTGATCAAGCTAACGGCCTTGTCGCCCCCTTGCCCGCCTACATTGCCAAGGAGCCAAGGGACAGGTTCGTAAGAGCGCGAGGGCATGGGAAGGAAGAGAAGGCGACACAGAAGGCGAGAGAGACGGTACAAATGGGCTTGCGACAAGGTTGAGGTTGGATTATGAGTGGTGCACGACAATGGCAGTGTACCCATGAGTGAAGACATGATCCAGAGAAGCACGAAGGAAGGCTTGACGTATGGCCCTTAAGAAATCCCAGCTCTACAGTTCCATATGGCAAAGCTGCGATGAGTTGCGCGGCGGCATGGACGCATCACAGTACAAGGATTACGTCCTGACACTGCTGTTCATGAAATACGTATCGGACAAATATGCTGGCAAGAGCAACGCGGTGATTAACGTGCCTGCAGGTGGGTCGTTTGCCGATATGGTTGGCCTCAAGGGAGACAAGGAGATTGGGGAACGGATTGACAAGATCATCGGCAAGCTGGCTGAGGCAAATGATCTCAAAGGTGTCATCGATGTAGCGTATTTCAACGATGAGGAGAAGCTGGGCAAAGGCAAGGAGATGGTCGACCGTCTTTCCAAGCTCGTAGGGATCTTCGACGGACTTGATTTTCGCGCCAACCGCGCCGAAGGTGACGATCTGCTCGGCGACGCCTACGAATACCTCATGCGTCACTTCGCCACGGAATCCGGCAAGAGCAAGGGGCAGTTCTATACGCCTGCGGAAGTCTCGCGCATCATGGCACAGGTCATAGGTATTGAACGTGCGGCCAAGCTGGACCAGCCCACGGTGTACGATCCGACGTGCGGCTCCGGGTCGTTGCTCATCAAGGCCGCCGACGAAGCAGCCACGCCAAAGCTTGCCATCTATGGTCAAGAGATGGACAACCCCACTTGGTCCCTGGCGAGGATGAACATGATCCTTCACGGCCATCCGACGGCCGACTTGTGGCGCGGCAATACGCTTTCCGGTCCTTACTTCAAGAACGCCGACGGCTCACTCAAGACATTCGACTATGCCGTTGCCAATCCACCGTTTTCCTCGAAGGCGTGGTCCAATGGCTTGAACCCAACCAACGACGAGTTCGACCGTTTCGAGCATGGTGTGCCGCCGATCAAGAATGGCGACTATGCATTTCTGCTCCACCTGATCAAGTCTCTCAAAAGCAATGGCAAGGGCGCGATCATTCTGCCTCACGGCGTCTTGTTCAGGGGCAACAAGGAAGCCGATATCCGGCGCAACCTCATCCAGCGAGGTCTCATCAAGGGCATCATAGGCTTGCCCGCGAACCTTTTCTACGGCACCGGTATCCCTGCATGCATCGTCATCATCGACAAGGAACGCGCCAACACCCGTACAGGCATCTTCATGATCGACGCCTCCAAGGGGTTCATGAAGGACGGAAACAAGAATCGGCTCCGCGCTCAGGATATCCACAAGATCGTTGATGCTTTCAGAAACCAACGTGAGTTGCCGCGATATTCACGCATGGTTTCACTCAGCGAGATTGCCGACTCAGCCAACGACTACAACCTCAACATCCCACGCTATATCGACTCGTCCGAGGCCGAAGACCTCCACGACCTGCATGCGCACCTAAATGGCGGCATTCCCAACCGCGACATAGACGCGCTTGAAGCTTATTGGTCTGTCTTCCCATCGCTCCGCAAGATGCTGTTCAAACACAATGGCCATAAGGGGTATTCCGAGCCGCGCATCGAGACGCGGAAGATCAAGCCTACGATCCTTGCCCATGATGAGTTCAGAACGTATGCTGAATCCGTTGGCAAGCTCTTTCAGGGGTGGCGCAAAGCGCACGAATCGCTGCTGAAGGGCATGAAAACTGATGTGAAGCCACGGCAGGTAATCAGCAAGCTTTCGGAAGACCTGCTCTCGCGGTTCTGCGACGTGCCTTTACTGAGTGACTACGACGTGTATCAGCGGCTCATGGACTATTGGGCCGATGTGATGCAGGACGACGTGTACCTGATCGCCGCCGATGGCTGGAAGGAAGCTGCTCAGCCCCGCGCCGTAATCGACGACAAGGAACGCAAGATCAAAGAAACGCCGGATCTGACCATCGGGCGGAAGAAATACAAGATGGACCTGATCCCGCCTGGGCTGATCGTTGCCCGCTACTTCGCAAAGGAACAAGCCGCCATCGACGGTGCCCAGGCCAAGCTTGATGAGGCCACGCGGATGCTCGATGAGTTTGTCGAAGAGAATACCGGTGAGGACGGTCTGCTCGAATCAGCGACCAACGACAATGGGAATGTCACTCAGGCGGGTGTGAAGGCCCGGCTCAAGGAGATCGACGACGATCCTGAGTTCGCCGAAGAGCAGAAGACTTTGGAGCACTGTCTCAAGCTGGTGGAGACTGAGGCTCTGGCAAAGAGAGTCGTCAAGACCCTCCAGGAGAAGCTTGACGAGCAGGTGCTGGCCAAGTACCCCAAATTTACCGAGGCCGAGATCAAGACGCTCGTCGTCGATGACAAGTGGTTGGCCGCGATTCAGTCTGCCATCGAAGGCGAGGTCCATCACCTGACACAGCAACTCGCCTCGCGTGTGAAGGAACTCGAAGAACGGTATGCACAACCCCTACCTGAACTGAAACAGGAGGTCGATACGTTCAGCGCGAAGGTGGAAGGCCATCTGAAGAAAATGGGGGTGGCGTGGGTATGAAAGACAACAGTCCATCTCGACATCTGACGCAGGCCGACAAACACACCGATTTGGGCATTATTCCTCATGACTGGGAGTGTTGCCGACTTAGCGAGCTTGCCAATCGTATCGGGAGTGGAATAACGCCGACCGGCGGCGAGCGAGTCTATACTGTGGAGGGACGGGCATTTCTGCGTAGCCAGAATGTTGGATGGGGCACACTGCTGCTTGATGAGCTTGCCTTCATTCCTGACCATATTCATGCGACGTTTGCCGCCAACGAGGTCAAAGCGGGTGATGTACTACTGAATATTACGGGGGCTTCGATTGGCCGTTGTGCGGTGGCTGATGAAAGAGTAGCGGACGGTAATGTAAATCAGCATGTATGCGAAATTCGGCCCAACCCTGACAAACTCGATTCTCGCTATCTTAATGCGTACCTTCTTTCGGCTGCGGGACAAAAGCAGATCGATAGCTTCCAGGCTGGCGGTAATAGGCAGGGTCTTAACTACGGTCAGATCGCCTCCTTCTTGATCCCGCATCCCACTGTGGCCGAGCAGCGTGCCATCGCTGAAGCATTGTCAGATGTGGATGGATTGCTCAGGGCATTGGAGAACTTGATCACCAAAAAGCGGGCTATCAAGCAGGCCTCTATGCAGCAACTCCTCACCGGTAAACTCCGCTTGCCGGGATTCAGCGGCAAATGGATGCATACGACACTCGGTAGCCTCATCGAGGGGTGTTCAAGCGGTGCTACGCCTTATCGCGGTCGACCAGACTACTACAAAGGCAACGTACGGTGGATCACGAGCGGCGAGTTGAACTACAACTACATAGTGGATACGCGCGAGCACATATCAAATGAGGCTGTTCGGGATACCAATCTCAAGATGCATCCACCAGGTACGTTCCTCATGGCCATTACCGGCCTTGAAGCCGAGGGCACACGGGGCAGTTGTGGAATCGTGGGAGCAGAGGCGACAACGAACCAGTCGTGCATGGCCGTCTATCCAACGGACGAGTTACTATCGCTATATTTGTTCCACTACTATGTGTATCGTGGGAAATCGTTGGCGCTTCACTACTGTCAGGGGACTAAACAGCAGAGCTATACAGCAAAGACCGTGAGATTATTGCCGATCTACCTGCCCACGGATGTAGAAGAACAGGGGACCATTGCCGCCATTCTCTCCGATATGGACGCCGAGATTGAGGCACTGGAACGCCGCCGAGACAAGACGAAGCAGATCAAGCAAGGGATGATGCAACAGCTTTTGACGGGTCGTATTCGGCTGGTCAAGCCGGATACTCAGGCACCTGCAACGCAGGTTGAGGCTGACGAAAAGGCGACGAAAGGCCACACTTGGGCCATCAATGAGGCGGTTATCATCTCGACACTGGCCAAACACTTCGGCAGTGAGCAATTCCCGCTTGGTCGCAAGCGATATACGAAGCTATCCTACCTATTGCATCGGCACGTAGAGAAGCAGGCGGAAGGCTATTTGAAGAAGGCTGCTGGGCCATATAATCCGAAAACCAGATACGGTGGGCCGGAGCGGATCGCGGTCGAGAACGGATACGTGCGCGAGCACAAGTCCGGTCCATATAGTGGATTTGTTGCCGGAGACAACATTGCGCAGGCGGAGAGCTACTTCGAGAAGTGGTACGGACGGGACACCATCCAATGGTTGGAGCAATTCCGTCGCCGGAAGAACGACGATCTCGAATTGCTGGCCACGGTGGATATGGCTGTTGAGGAGTTGCGTGCCAGCGGCAAAACCGTGAATGTGGAAGCCGTGAAGGCAGTAATTCGCAACCACAAGGAGTGGAAAGCAAAGCTGGATCGGGCCGTGTTTTCAGACAACCATATCGCCACAGCTATTGATACGAGTGGCAAACTGTTCGCCCTAGCGACCCAGAATGACATTGCCGGAGGCGCACGATGTTGAACCGCCTTGCGACATTTCTATTGGTATCGACGTCTCTCGCTCCTGTTTTGGGTGCGGTCGCTGTGAACCAGTTTGCGCTCCGTCGGTCATGGTATAACTGGGCGTCGTGGTTAATCGTAGCGGTGCTTCTTACCGCGATCTGTTGGTTACTACTCAAGTACTCAACGAAAAGCATCCAGAAGGATGTGTTCAGAATCAAGGAGTTCGAGAGAAACGACAAAGAAATCCTGGCGTTTCTATTGGCCTATTTGCTGCCCTTCCTGTCCTCGAAAGACATGGCTTTCACAGGCGAGTGGATCACGGGGGCGTACATTATCGTAATTATCTTCTGGGTGATTGCCCATGCGGGAGCATTTCATTTCAATCCGGTAATGGGGCTTCTGGGCTACCACTTCTATGCGGTGAAGGATGGGCACGATGTGTCCTATCTGCTGATCAGCAAGAAGCACCTCAATAGAACAGCGGTGGATATCGAAGCCGTCAAATTGGCCAATGATATTTACCTCTACACGGGAGACGCAAATGTTCACTAGCTTCCAGCTTTCAGCCGTGGTACGAACAGGGAATGGGACACGTCTGTTGCGGATTCCGATGCACCAGACCCTTCAAGAGACGCTAAGAGAAAGCTGGTATGCACAGTATGAGGCGTTTACGGATGGGATGGAGGAAATCGACTTCGATGCCGGCTACAACCCCGAAGAGCAGGAACGATTTCGGGTTGCTAACTTTGAGCGGCCCGATTGGCTCGTTGATGAAGACAGCACAACCATCGCTCAGCTTGAGCCCATCGACCAACACGAAGATGAGTTGGATTCGATTCGAGCTATTGCGGCTTTCGCCAGACTTGACGGCAATGAGTTGATCCTATTCCAGAACTTCGTTCGATCCCACGTGATTCAGCCGGGGCGGTTCCTGTTCCTTCACGGTGGAACTTATGTAACGCAAGAACGTCCAGGCTTAAGCCTGGATAGCAAAATAGCAGCGATATATTACTCGCAGCATAACAAGTTGCTTTTCCGCAGTTTCCGGGCCACAAATACGTTTCTGCCGCTGGACAGTCTCTACCGAGAAGCATCAGAAGGAGAAATTCGCGAAATTCTCACGCACAACTTACTCGCGCCTGCGGACGCGGAAACGACCGCATCGCACAGCCAAACGCAGTGGTTCCGAAAGAGATTTGCGATGTTGCGGGACTCAGGGATTCTTGATAAGTACACCGCAGAAGAGATCGTTGGGCATTCCCAAGGGTATGGAATCACAATTGAGGCGAATGATGGTCGGATCGTATTTCCCGCTGATCGCCCTGGAGCCAAGCGCCTTCTGCAGTTCTTGAATGAGGAAGTGTTTCGCGGCGCGATCACGGAGACGCTCTACGAAACAAATTCAAAGCGGGAGGCGAACTAATGAGTACTGTGGGCGAAAAGGAAAGGAAGACGCAAGAGCGGGTGATCAAGTTCTTCCGCGAAACGTTGCGTTACAACTATCTGGGGTTCTGGAAGCACCGCGAGGGCAACAGCAATATTGAAGAGGAGGTGCTTCGCCTCTGGCTGAAGAAGCAAGGTCACGACGAGAAGATCATTGACAAGGTCATTCACGAGTTGGGCAAAGCACGGGCATTGGGGGGCAGCAAGACACTCTATGACGCAAACCGCGAAGTGTACAGCCTCTTGCGGTACGGAGTGAAGGTGAAGCCGGATGTGGGCGAGCGGAATATCACCGTCTGGCTAATCGACTGGAAAAACCCAAACAGGAACGACTTTGGCGTGGCCGAGGAGGTGACCGTCGCAGGTGAGCATACCAAGCGGCCGGATGTGGTAATCTATGTGAATGGCATGGCGTTCGGCGTCTTGGAATTGAAGAGATCCATCATCTCTGTAAGCGAAGGGATTCGGCAAAATCTGGATAGCCAGAAAAAGGAGTTCATCCGGCCGTTCTACGCCACTGTGCAACTCGTGATGGCTGGGAATGACACCGAAGGGTTGCGGTACGGGGCCATTGAGACACCCGAGAAGTACTACTTGGAGTGGAAGGAACAGACCGCACAGTGGACGCCGCAGTCGCCCGGTGGGGCCAAATATCTCACACCGTGGGACGACGGCAAGGTGACGAAGCTCGAATGTCAACTTGGCTGGGTTTGTCGCAAGGATCGGTTGCTCGAGATTATTCACGAGTTCATTGTCTTTGACGCAGGGACGAAGAAGCTCTGTCGTCATAACCAATATTTCGGCGTCCTCGCCTCCCGAGATCACGTTAGGCGTCGCGAAGGCGGTATCATCTGGAACACGCAGGGAAGCGGTAAAAGCCTGACGATGGTGTGGTTCGCGAAGTGGATTCGTGAGCACGTCACGGACGCGAGAGTTCTATTGATTACCGACCGGAAGGAGCTGGACGAGCAGATAGAGAAGGTATTCAAAGGTGTCGATGAGGATATCTACCAGGCTAAAAGCGGGGCTGACCTGGTTCGCGTGCTCAACAACAATGAAGAATGGTTGATCTGCTCACTCATTCACAAGTTTGGAGCCGGTGAGGAACTCAACGACCAGGATATCGACACATACGTCAAAGATATCAAGAACAACCTACCGAAGGGATTTCGTGCCAAGGGTGACGTATTTGTCTTTGTGGATGAGTGTCACCGGACCCAGTCGGGCAAGCTGCACGAGGCTATGAAGGCGCTATTACCGACGGCCATGATGATTGGGTTCACCGGTACTCCGCTGCTCAAAAAGGACAAGCAGAAGAGCATAGAGGTGTTTGGCCCTTATATCCACACATACAAATACGATGAAGCAGTAAAAGACGGTGTGGTGCTGGACCTGCGCTACGAGGCCCGAGACATTGATCAGAACATCGCATCTCAGGCCAAAATCGACCAGTGGTTTGAGGTCAAGACGAAAGGGCTATCAGATCTAGCCAAGGCACAGCTTAAGCAGCGTTGGGGCACGATGCAGAAGGTGCTCAGTTCAGAAGACCGCCTGGAGAAGATCGTCGCCGACATCCTCCTAGATATGGAGACTCGCGATCGGCTCAAGAGCGGGTACGGCAACGCGTTGTTGGTGACCGCAAGCATCTACTCGGCTTGTCGGGTGTTCGAGATGTTCCAGAAGACCGACCTCGCGGGTAGGTGTGCTATTGTCACGTCGTACCGGCCGAACCCAGGAGATATAAAGGGCGAAGAATCCGGCGAAGGGGTGACCGAAAAGCTACGACAGTACGATATCTATCGCAAGATGCTGGCTGCCCATTTCGATGAGTCGGAAGAGTCCGCCATGTATAAGGTCGAGAGGTTCGAGCAGGAGGTGAAGAAGCGGTTCATTGAGCAACCCGGACAGATGAAACTGCTCATTGTGGTTGACAAGCTGTTGACCGGTTTCGATGCGCCACCTGCAACATACCTCTACATCGACAAACAGATGCAAGACCATGGCCTGTTTCAGGCGATCTGCCGGGTGAACCGGCTCAATGGTGAGGACAAGGAGTACGGCTACATCATTGATTACAAGGATTTGTTCAAATCGCTGGAGAAGTCGCTCAAGGATTACACCGGTGAGGCATTTGAGGGGTACGACGCAGAAGACGTTGCGGGCCTGTTGAAAGATCGGCTGAGCATGGGTAAGGAACGGCTGGAAGAACTGCGAGAGGCCGTCAAGGCTTTGTGTGAACCGGTGGAGCCGCCAAGGGACACGGTTGCTTATGTTCGGTTTTTCTGTGCCGCTGATAGTGGCAACGCCGAACAACTCAAGAGTAATGAGCCGAAGCGGGTGACGCTCTACAAGCTGGTTGCGGCGTTCACACGAGCGTATGCGAACCTGGCCAACGAAATGACTGAGGCCGGATACTCTAATGCAGAAGCCACGGAGATCAGAGCTGAAGTCGATCACTACGAGAAAGTCCGGGAGGAGGTGAAATTGGCCAGCGGTGATTATGTTGATATGAAGGTCTATGAGCCTGCGATGCGACATCTCCTCGACACGTACATCCGCGCTGAAGAGAGCGAGATTGTCTCGGCCTTCGACGATATGACGCTGGTGCAGTTGATCGTCGAACGCGGCGAGGATGCTTTGGAAACACTGCCAAAAGGGATTCGCGGCAACCCTGAGGCTATGGCGGAAACGATTGAGAACAATGTTCGTCGGCTTATCATCGACGAAACGGTCGTTAATCCGAAGTACTACGAAAAGATGTCGCAACTACTGGATGCGCTGATCCTGCAGCGCAAACAAGAGGCTTTGAGTTACCGAGCATACTTGGCGAAGATCGTCGATCTGACAGTGAAAGTGAGCAAGCCTGAGAGTCATGGAGCGTACCCCACTAGTATAAACAGTCGTGCCCGCCGGGCGCTCTATGACAACCTAGAAAAGAACGCGACTTTGGCTGTGCAGGTAGACACTGCTATACGGAATATCAAGAAGGACGGCTGGCGTGGGATGCGCGCCAAGAGAATTGAAGTCCGCAACGCGATCAAGTCTGTTCTGGGTGAGGATGACGGTCTTGTGGATGCAATCTATAGAATCGCAGAGAGCCAACGTGACTACTGACCGGCAGACAATTGAGGTGCGAGGCATTCGCGTTGAGGTTGTTCGCAAGAACATCAAGAACCTCCATGTGGGTGTGTATCCGCCTCTGGGACGTGTTCGTGTGGCTGTGCCGCTTCGTCTGGACGATGAGGCAGTTCGACTGGCTGTCATCACGCGTTTAGGATGGATTCGCCGTCAGCGGGAAGGTTTTCAGCGGCAAGATCGGCAGTCGCAACGCGAGATGGTGACAGGAGAGAGCCATTACTTTCAGGGACGACGGTATAGGTTGGACGTGATTGAGGAAGCGGGGCGGCCGAGGGTCGACGTACCGAACAGCACAACAATGGTGCTGCGTGTGCGCTCTGGGACCACGCGCGATGAACGTGATGCAATTCTTCAGCGATGGTATCGTCGCTGTTTGCGTGAGCAACTACCTGCAATCGTAGAAAAGTGGGAACCCAAGGTTGGCGTCCAGGTTGAGGAAGTCAGAATCAAGAAGATGAAGACCCGCTGGGGCACATGCAACATAGGAGCGAAGCGTATCTGGCTGAATCTTGAATTGGCAAAGAAATCTGTCACTAGCTTGGAATACATCGTCGTGCATGAAATGGTCCACATCCTTGAACGTCACCACAATGAGCGATTCCGCAACCTGATGGACAAACTCATGCCCCAGTGGAGACTGCGCAGAGAAGAACTGAATCGAGCACCGCTAGTGCATGAAGACTGGCGGTATTGATACTAGGATGCGCAGTTAGGCGAGCCTTGGCGCAGCGAGACGTCATCAGGGAGTTCTACAGGTATGTCGTTGTGAATCTGCGGCGAACGTGCACATCGATCAGCCTTGCCTATCGATGACGGTGTGGCCTCCGGCGTATACGCCGCTTCTTCTTGCCATTTCCAGAGAGAATGGCATGCGCCTGTCGGCAGAACTCTGCGATTGGCATATCCAAGCCGCCATTGTCTAACAACTCGGTGAGTACATTCTGAGACTTCATAGTGTGATGCGTACCCTTGCCAACTTGCTTCATCCTATTGGCACTGCCGGAGCGTATCTGTGGCCATTCTTCAGCAAAGAGATTTATGCACTCTTCAACTGTTTGAGTGAATGAAGATCGGAGTGTTGCAGGTTCAGTGATTTGTATAGTTCTCCTCGCAATGAGATCCCCGGTATCCACCCCCCCATCAATATAGTGGATCGACACACCCTTCGGAGTGTCATCAAGCCATGCCCAGAGATTTGGATTGGGCCCCCGATTATAGGGCAGGTAACCGCCATGTATGTTCAAGCAGAGAGTGGAACGGAGGACATCCTCCCTTAGAAGTCGCCCGTAACCAAAACAAATCACACAGTCGATCTTCTCGGATTCAATAAAAGCCCGTGTTATCTCTCTAGCTAGGTCGGTCACACAGACAACGTCGTCCCCGAGTTGGAGGATTATCGTCTTGATATCAGCCGCGAATGCGCTAAGAAGCAACACTCGCCAGACTTTGGAGTAATTGCATGCTGTGCGGCCAGTAATGCGCATCGCCATTGCCCTGAGTCCCCGTGGCCGATTAGCAGTTTCGAGAAATCTTACGAATCTAGCATTGTGGTACTTTCTGTTCTCAGCCCACACAATGCGAGGAATGGGAACCATGAGCACTTCGGAAAAATCCATCTCCAACTTCTCTATCTGCAAAATGTGGTTGAATGTGGCAAAGGCGTATGCTGAGGACATATGAAGAAACAAGAGCCTAGCAAAGAGTCTCTCTTGGTAGGTGATTGGATTCTGAACCAAATCCACGGCCGGAATGAATACCCTTTGGTACAAGTCCGGCTTGTCGATGGACAATTTCCACAGATCACGGTGTGCCTTGATTATCTCCTGGTAGTTAGAAATCCTTTGCGACTTTATGCTCCGCATTACTGAGAAGAAGTTCAATAGCAGCGCAACCGTTGACACACATAGTCCGCCAATAATGCCAAGAGTTTTCGCGTCCTCCAATGTTAGCGAGTGTTGGCCGCTCAAGCACAACAGACACGTGATTGGGTCTAGAGACATGAGAACACCTGGAACACTCGAACAAAGTGAACGACACTGACTTTGAAAAGGGACATTACTGGAGGCAGCTTGCGAAGCAGGCAACATTGGCGAGAAGCGTGACCTCTCGTCCGCAGCGGTGGTCCCAGCATGTCCAACTCAAGCTGTAGCACAGTCATTTGGCTATTCAACAGTGATTAATACGATTATGCAGTCACGCGCGTCATTCTAGCCTATAAGTGAGGTAGTGAACGGAGGCAGCTTTAATGACAGAGAAAAGCGCTAGCAACGAGTCAATATGGGCAGTATCCTTGACAATCCAACCTCCCCTTAGTTCTCCTCGCGTGCTGTAGTCATGGATGAACGCAACATGTCGATCAAACACCATGAAATCATGCAAAGCATACTCATCGAAGAGGTCTGACCTATCAAGGAAGTAGATGCGTTCACCGTGATCCGCATTGAACTTGTAGCACTCGAGTTCCCAGCGGAGGTACTCTGTTATCGGCGTGATGATAGGTCTGCACCTGATGAAGTCAATCCTGCGTCGTGTGAGAGATGCGTAGAGTGCAACGTCCTCGCTCCTTGCTTGAGGTAACAACTCAAGGGCCTTATCGAAGTCGCCTCGCTCTAGTGCCTCGTAGCTCGGATTCCCAGGTTCGCAGTATGTCTGACGCGTCTCCAACTTCAATATCTGGCCTCTCACGTCGCTCCACGCGTCAGAGAAGAAAGAGAAGAACTGCGCGGCCCCAGGTTGATATGGTGACTGCGTAGTGATCGTTATAGTGCTCGTCAGGCTATGCATCCGGAATGTCCTGTTTTGCGAGAAGCAGAGTCCGTCTCGGAATTATAACGATTTCTTCATCCATCCCGCAACTGGCAGTTGAAGGGAGCGAATCGCGTAATTCGGCTGTTCCTCTTTGGCCAATTATCGCGAAAGAACCGTTGTCTAGTTCCCATATGTCCGGGCACCCCTTGGCACCACCAGTCATACCGCCATTCGCATGCGGGTCAGGGCCGAGTCGCTTTTTGAACATGATGGTCTCCTTTGAAGAAGCACACGACAAGTAACCATGAGGAACGAAGGATCGTTTCCTAAGTATATCATTGTCTCTGAAGTCATCTGTGATTCGCAATTAGGATATCATATACTCGTCCCATGGGTAAATCAAGCGCAATGATAGCTGCGAGCGGGAATTGGGCCGGTGACTCAAGTCGATCTAGGCCCCCCGCTTGCGGAGGCGGGAAGCAAGTCGAGGGCGGCGACGGGCGGGTGGTCGCCGGATGAGCGGAAGCCGACGGGCGACGTGGGAGTCCGATTGGGTATTTCGGCTGGCTCTGTTGTGTGATAGAATGTGTTCCGATCTCGGTGCGCTCAATATCCACATAACCGGTACCATGAGGTGATACTTGGGAAAGAAGCAGATTGAAGCCAAGAAAAAGCCCGGCGATTCGTCGCAAGATGCACGCGCAGCAGATGAGCCATCATCTCTTGAGCGGATTGTCGAGGCCTTGGTGGATACCTGCTGCTCGCAGGAGTGGAGAAGTGCGACGAAGGGAATCGGGGTATGCATCGGAGACAGACAGCGGGAGCGCCTAAAGCAGGCAAGACTTGAGCAACCCAAACTAACGGAGGTTGAACGGTCGGCGCGGTGTCTTGTGGAGGCGGCGCACGACTGTGTGGGCGAGGTAGTGCGAGGCAAAGAAGGCAAGATCCTGCAATATGGTTGCAGTCTGTTCGTTGTGGCGTTGAGAGCGCTTGAGGAACACGTGCGCGGCAAAGACCTGAAGGACGCCGGAGCGAAGGAGGGCTTCTTCAAGTACATCGAGTCGCGCGTGTTGCCGAACCACGTGTATGTGTTCATGCTGTACCTGACGTATCTGCGCCGCGAGTCTCCGGACCTGTGCACGGACATAGACGCGCTGCTAAAGAAATATCCGCTGCTGAGTCTCCTGGAGTATTACCGCAGCGGTGTGTCCGACGCTTTCATAGGATTCAATGGAGAGGAGTTGTTCGAGAGCGCCTATGGCGTGCCCTTTCACAATCGCTACTACGTGCACTATGAGGTGTCTCCTGAAGACACGCTGCTCACGGTCGTGAAGAGCCGGTGGCGCTTCTGGGATCTGCAATGGGATGCGATTGTATCGGCGCTGAGACGCGACAATCCCGAGTTGGAGGCGGTCGAACCGGAAGACCGGCTATACGCAAAGGGGATAACGACGGTATTCATTGTTCCGCCAAAGGATCAGGATGAAGATTACCAAGCGCGAGTGAGCGCGCTGGAAAAGGAGCGAGGCAAAGAGAGCGAAGAAGCCCGCAAGAAACTGCCGATGTGGAGTCGGCTGTGCGGATGGCGGCGATGGGTTGAACGCTATGCGACGAAAAAAGGCAGGCGGCAAGGCGTGGGAGCGGATGCAGCGGGCGCGCGTGCTAAAGGAGGCGCGAAGTCGCTGGCGATGGATGAGCCTGCGGCGGGGGATGCGCTTGACCCAATCGAGCGGGTTCGGCAGTTCCATGAGCAATTGGAGGTTCACTTGGACGTCCAGCGGCAACGGCTCACGAAGCTCTTCGCGGAGTTGAAGGGTTGCGCTCTCAAGTACGCCGAGGCAAAGGAGTTGGTCGGCGAAATCAACAGGGCTCTCGATCGGCTCGGCGTGGGCCTGAGGTTCGACGACGACGAGAGCACCTACCGGTTACTGGTAACTCGGTTGCCGTCAGGTAACGCCAGTTTCCAATTCCAGTCACGAGGGAATCGATTGCGGAACCGATCTTCGGTGTTTCCGGATATGACAACACTTCGGTTTGGGGTCCCACCTAGGGCGAAGTCTCCGGGTGTCTCTCGTCCGAATAGGTAATCGAAACGCCGCTCCCAAAATATTTGGAAATATTTCCTGAGATGCATTGACAACGTGCAGTATAATACGGCATATGGATCTGAAGGCGTAATTAATGTCGCCTCAGTGGGTGAAAACGTCTTTGGACAAGGTCGGCGGATAGCAAAGATTCCCACGTGTGACGGGATACCTATTTCGGGGGTTGGTGTTCGACCCCGTGCTCAGTAGTTACGCAAGAAAGGAGCGTATGTCATGGGTGACGACAGAGGCGGAACGTATGGCGGCGGTCATGCTGGCGGCAACCAGGGCGGTGGACAGAGCGGAGGTGGAAACAATGGTGGCGGCCCGCAGCCACACAGCGACGGGCCCAAGAAGTAAGGCGGCGATTGCGGCCTCGGGAGAAAGGACAGTTTCATGAAATGCTTCATCGGACGGATTGTGCGTAGAGTATTTGGCATGTGGACCTGCAACAACTGCGCCACGGTCAACGACGATTGGCGCGGAAGGTGTTGCTATTGCGGGTCGCCTCGGTAGGGAGTGGCGTTGGGGCGGCGGTCAGGAGTAGTTAAGCCTGACCACCGCCTTGTTGAAAAGTCGAAAACTCATGAAGCAGGTTGCACTTCGCGGATGCACGCACGTTGGGATGATAGAGTACATCAAACTGCGATGACACGGGAAGGGCCTTCGGGTTTGTAAGAAGGAGAAAGACTGCGATGTTCGATTCATCAAATGACAACGCGCTTGATCGTCTTTCAAATGAACGCAAAAGCGCGGGTATGGACTTGATTGATTGCAGCCGTCGGTGTGCAGTGGAGGCGGCCCGTCTTAATGCCGAAATTGATGCACTTGAGCAGATTGCGGATAAGGTACTTGGCGCAACCCTGCGCAGATCCCCGACCACTAGGACAAAAGGGGGGGAGGAGGATCTGGCGGTAATATTAGAGAAGGAAGTATCTGAGGCGGACATGACCATTGTGGGCGGGCTTCGGACGGCCGTACTTCGAATCCTACCTGAAGTTATACAGTTCCACCATGTACTCGATGAGTGGCGCTTTCGGCATAACATGCTTCGGAATGCTATGCAGACGTTAGCGCGTGCGGAGGGTGGTGATTACTGGGAGAAGAGAGCAGGGAAAGAATGGGAGGCGACCATAATGCCCTTTCTCTGTGAATGTGAGAGAAACTACGTTCCGGTCTGGGATCGGAAGAATAGGCTTGGGAATAGGATCAGACGAATCTTCCAGTTGCGGAAGGAATTTCAACACCATCTAACAGAAGATTGTATCAAGGCATTAAATCTCATGGAGTACCAGATCCCCAGTCACTTCCCAAGGGAAAAGCGTTCATGACTGGGTTTCTCTGGATGAGGAGTGTACGGAACATTCGTTCTCGCACTGAATCAGGGTTGGTGGGTGGTGTCCTATAAGCGCGCGAAGCGCGTGTACGCGCTCGTTTCCCAGTAAATGTCCGAGTGAGTGGGTTTGTGTTTGGCGATTGGGTTGTCTTTTTCGAACTGGGCAGGAATTGGCCGCTCAACTTATCAGACTTCTCTCCTAAGGAGAACCCTTAGGGTCTGTTCGGCCGTTCGTTCGGGCTTGTTCGTGCCGATTTTCGGCCACGGCGAGGGGGCGGTCCTCCGGGGGCCGAAATGGTACCGGGGGTTTGACAATTGCAGCAGCAATTACGATGCCGAGCTTGCGAGGCTACCCGAAGGGTGAGGCCTGCAGGCCGAATCAATCTCGCCTGATTTTTTACTGGAATGGGAAACGCAGTTGTGGGAAGATTATTCCCAGGTCGGATATTTTTGGAAGAAAATTCGACCCCGTTCCAGTAAA
>LUZV01000096.1 GCA_001603765.1 Anaerolineales bacterium Chloro_02
ACACTCAACATCGCCATCGAACAGGCTCGTGAATACGGTCTGCTCGGCAAGGATATCCTCGGCTCTGGCTTCGATTTCGACCTTGAGGTCCGCATGGGCGCCGGCGCGTTCGTCTGCGGCGAAGAAACCGCTCTGCTGGCTTCCATCGAAGGCGCGCGCGGTGAACCTCGCGTTCGTCCGCCTTTCCCCGCGTCCAAAGGCTTGTGGGGCAAACCCACCAACATCAACAACGTTGAGACCTATGCCAACGTTCCCAAAATTATCCATCGCGGGCTCGACTGGTACACCAGCATGGGCTCCGAGAAGAGTAAAGGCACCAAAACCTTCGCCCTCGCAGGGGATGTTTCTCATACTGGTCTGATTGAAGTCCCCTTTGGGATGACGCTGCGCGAGATCATCTACGATATCGGCGGCGGCATCAAAGAAGGGAAAGCCTTCAAGGCAGTCCAGACCGGTGGTCCCATGGGCGGCTGTCTGCCAGCGTCTTATCTGGATCTGCCGGTTGATTACGAGACGCTCGGAAGCGCCGGCTCCATTATGGGCTCTGGCGGTATGATCGTCATGGACGAGGAAACCTGCATGGTCGACATCGCTCGCTTCTTTATGGAATTTACCCAGGAAGAATCCTGCGGCAAATGCGTTCCATGCCGCGTGGGCACCCGCCGCATCCTCGAAATCCTCGAACGTATCTGCGCTGGTAAGGGCGTCCCCGAAGATATTCCCCTGCTCAGGCAGCTCTGCGATGAAATTATCCAGGATAGCCTCTGTGGTTTGGGGCAAGGCGCTCCTAACCCGGTTGTTTCCACTATGAAACACTTCCTGGATGAATACGAAGCGCACATCTACGAAAAGCGATGCCCAGCCAAGGTGTGCCGAAGCTTAATCACTTTTGATATTCTCGAAGACAAATGCACCGGCTGCACCGTTTGCGCCCGAAACTGCCCCGTCAACGCGATTTCAGGTGAACGCAAGCAAGTCCATGTGATCGACAAAGAAATCTGCATCCGCTGCGGTATCT
Organism: Anaerolineales bacterium Chloro_02; assembly: GCA_001603765.1. Taxonomy (GTDB): domain Bacteria; phylum Chloroflexota; class Anaerolineae; order Anaerolineales; family Anaerolineaceae; genus Mesolinea. The sequence continues at coordinate 1,019 of LUZV01000096.1, forward strand.
GCAAACAGGTTTGCAACTTTGACGCGGTTGTCATCAACTAAGAGAATAGAGGAGAATAATTAATGGTCCAACTAACAGTTAACGGACAAACCGTTGAAGTCGAAAGCGGCTCCACCATCCTGGACGCAGTCCGTAAAGCCGGTTTTAATGTGCCTACCCTCTGTTATCACCCCAAGCTGGTTTCTTATGGCTCTTGCCGTTTGTGCCTGGTGGAAGTAGAAGGCGCGCGCACTCTCCAACCATCTTGCGTGGTTCCGGCGAATAATGGCATGGTCGTCCACACCGACACCGCCAAGACAAAATCCGCCCGCAAATTCATCCTTTCGATGATATTCAGCGAGCGCAATCACTTCTGCATGTACTGCCAGGACACCGATGGCGATTGTGACCTGCAGCAGGCTGCTTACGATGAGGGTATGACCCATTGGCCAATCACGCCAGCCTATAAACCTTTCATGGTGGACGCGTCTCACCCGGATTTCGTCCTGGACAACAACCGCTGTATCCTCTGCCGCCGCTGTGTGCGCGCTTGCAGCGAGTTGGTTGGCAATGCCACCCTCGGTTTTGAAGAACGCGGCTCCAGCAGCATTCTCATCGCAGATAATAACGTGCCCCTTGGCGAAAGCACATGTATTTCGTGCGGCAACTGCGTGCAGTTCTGCCCCACAGGCGCGTTCATCGACCGCCGCAGTGCCTACCAGGGGCGCGAAACTGACCTGACCCACGTCAATTCCATATGTATGGATTGCAGCCTTGGTTGTGAGCGCGTCGTGAAGACCCGAGACAACCGCCTCGTGCGCATCGACGGCAACCTCGACGCCGGCTTCAACGAAAGCCTGCTCTGCTATGATGGTCGCTACAAACCGATGGCGGAAGATCGCAAACGCGTCTTGGCTCCGCAAATTCGCCGCAACGGTCAGCTCGAATCGGTCAGTTGGGACGAAGCCCTCAATGCCATTTCCGCCCAATTTAAAGCTCACGCCAGCAGCGAAATCAGTGCCCACATTTCACCGCGTCAGCCTATCGAAGCCCTTTCGGCTTTCCACCAGTTCTTCGCGGACGAATTCAAATCCAGCCAGGTCACCCTGCTCGGTCACGATCAAACCGCCGCCGCGAGCGTTCGCCTTGCGGCAGAACTCGGCGCTTTCGAATCGGATATTTCAGCCATGAAAGACTGCGACGCCGCGATTATCCTGGGCACCGACATGGTAAAAGATCATCAGGTTGCCGGCTTCTTCATCAAACGCCAGGCAATGCACGACCTCAAAATGTTCATTGCCAACAGCACCCACACACATGTCGGCGATTGGTCATCCGATAAGCTCGAATACGTCGGCACAGATTACGCCTCCGTGGTTGACCTGCTGCGTGCTTACGCGAATGGCGACTCGGCTGGCGTGGATGCCAGCCTCAAGAGCCTTGGTCTCAAATCTGATCGCGCCGAACAGGTGCTCGGTGAGCTGAAAGCCTGCCAAAAACCAGTTTTTGTGGTTGGTAAAGAATTCGCGAAAGTTGAAAACTTGTCCGCCTACCGCAATCTTGTTCTTCTCGCGCGCGAAATCGGCGCCAAAGTAGTTGCCCTCAAGGGAAAAGGCAACAACTTTGCCGGGGCAATCCTCGGGTACGAACTGGATGCCCAGCCAAAATCCACGCCGGTCTTTTACCTGGCGCTTGGCGACGGACACGCCTGTGATCACACCAAAGATGCGCTTGCCGGCAGCGAATTCAAGATCGTCCAGTCCAGTTACGAGTCTGATTTTACCGAAATGGCTGATGTTGTTCTGCCCTGCACCATCTGGAATGAACAGGCTGGGCATTATCTCAGCTCCGAAGGCAAACTCGGGCTCAACCAGCAGGCAATTCATGCGGCTGAGACCCAACGATCTGTCCTGGATGTGCTGAAAGTTCTCGCCAACAAGTCGGGATTGAATTTGTCCGACTCCTGGCGCGCCGCTCTTGAAGAAAAAGTTGGAACCATCGTTTTGTCATAACCGACTAAACGAAAACGACAGGTTGAAAGGAAAAGTATGACAAAACCAAAAGTTGCATCAGATTGGCTCGCTGGCTGCGCTGGCTGCCACATGTCCTTCCTGGATATGGATGAAAGAATCATCGAACTGACCAAACTGGTCGATTTGCGCGCCACCCCCATCACCGACCTCAAAGAACCGGACGAAGAAGGCGTGGATGTCGGTATTCTTGAAGGCGGCATTTCAAATACCTATAATGAAGAAGTTGCCATAAGAATGCGCGAACGCTGCAAGATCCTGGTCGCTCTGGGCGACTGCGCGGTTTTTGGCGGCGTCCCGGCTATGCGCAACTTCCCCGGCGCCGAAGCAGCCCTTCAGCGTGCTTACATCGAAACTGAGAGCACTGACGAAACCGGAATGATCCCCAATGATCCTGAACTTGCCGCCTCGGTGCATGTTCGCCCGGTCAGTGATATCGTCAAAGTTGACATCTTCCTCCCTGGATGTGCCCCAAGTGCGGACGCGATTTTCTACGTTCTGTCTGAATTAGCACAAGGCAGGATGCCTACCGTTGACGGCGAATATAACAACTGGCACTAGGAGTATTGTATGGTTACTAAGAAAATCACAATCGAACCCGTCACCCGGATTGAAGGTCATGCCAAAGTGACTGTCCACATGAAAGAGGACGGCACAGTTGAGCATGCCTATTTCCACGTCAACGAATTCAGAGGCTTCGAAAAGTTCTGTGAAGGTCGCCTTGTCACCGAAATGCAGCAGATCACACCCCGCATCTGCGGCATTTGCCCCGTCAGCCACCATCTGGCTGCCGCGAAGGCTGGCGATATCGTCCTCGGCTGCCCTCCTCCTCGCCCCGCCTCCTTGCTGCGCGAACTCATGCACATGGGTCAGATCATCCAAAGCCACGGCATGCACTTTTTTGAGCTTGCTGGTCCCGACCTCCTTCTTGGTTTCGACGCCGACCCTGCCATTCGCAACGTCGTCGGCCTGATCCAGGCGGACCCTGATCTGACCGTGAAAGCCGTTCGGCTGCGCAAATTTGGGCAGTCAATCATCTCAGAGCTCGGTGAACGCTCAATTCACCCCACTTTTGCCATCCCGGGCGGGGTCAATCGGACCCTAAGCGCTGAAGGTCGCGACCGCATCCTGGCAGACCTCGACGCTCAGATTGAGACCACTCAGGTGGGTATCAAGATCGTGAAGGATTGGGTTGAAGCCAACCTCGAAACAGTCGAAAAGTTTGCGGTCTTCCCAACTGGCTATCTTGGTTTGGTCACCCCCCGCAATGGGCTTGAGCTTTACGACGGCAATATCCGCCTCAAGGGTCGCGACGGCAAAGAGCTTGAAGTCTTTAGCGCCCAAAACTACCTTGACTACATCGCCGAGCATGTTGAACCCTGGTCTTACCTCAAATTCCCCTATTATAAAAAGCTGGGCTACCCGGAAGGCGTCTATCGTGTCGGTCCGCTGGGTCGCATCAACCTCGTGGAACAAATTGAGACTCCGTTGGCAAACGAGGAGCTGAAAGTCTTCAAAGCCATCAATAACGGCGCCCCGGTTGAAAACACGCTCTATTACCATTACGCCCGCATGATTGAAACCCTCTTCGCGGCAGAGCGCGTGCGCGTTCTGCTCGAGGATCCTGATATCCTCAGCAATGACATCCTTAACACACGCCAAGAGCCGGTTGGTCACGGCGTCGGCATCATCGAAGCCCCTCGCGGTACGCTGATCCACGACTACACCGCCAACGAATACGGTCAGCTCACAAAAGTGAACCTGATCGTTTCTACCGGCCACAATAACTACGCCATGAGCAAAGCGGTGGACATGGTCGCGAAGGAATACGTCCGCGGTCCTGAGGTCAAAGAAGGCATGCTCAACCGCGTCGAACACGCCATCCGTGCCCACGACCCCTGCCTGTCCTGCTCCACCCACGCCGTCGGGCAGATGCCGCTGGAGATCACAATTTATGATCACCAGGGCAATCTGACTCAAACACTGCGGCGGTAGGTCGCAATACTTGCAACAAAACCTCCCTGCTAAGCGGGGAGGTTTTGTTAGGAAGGATATTCTATGCAAGGTAAAACCCTCATTATCGCTTACGGCAATCGCGACCGCGAGGACGACGGCGCCGGTTGGCAAATTCTCAACAAACTCGCCGGGAGGCTCGGGCTCGAAACCCCGCAATTCCCCGGCGAACGCGCTGCCACACCCAGCGGCGAGATCAGTCTGCTCTATCTGTTTCAGCTCCTTCCCGAGATGGCGGACGAAATTGGCGCTTACGATCAGCTCATTTTCATTGACGCGCACAATTCCCCCAATCTGCCTGATCTCGTATTCCAGCCTGTCGCTCCAGACCAAACGCATTCCGCTTTTACTCATCACATGAGCGCCGGTGAGTTCCTCGCGATTGCCCAAACGCTCGGGGTAAGGCTGCCCATCGCATACATGCTTACCGTGCGCGGGTTTTCCTTCCGCTTTGCTCAAACGCTTTCACCCGAAACCAGCGCTCTGACCGATGAGGCTTACTTAAAGCTTTTGACTCATCTTTCGCTGACGGTATAATACCTCTATGCATGAACTGGCAATTACTGAAAGCATCCTATCCATCGCCGAGCAGTCCGCGCTTGAAAACCAGGGTAAAAAAGTAACCGATATTTACCTTGTGATCGGTCAACTTTCGTCCATCGTGGATGATTCGGTGCAGTTTTATTGGGACCATATCAGCCAGGGGACAGTATGCGAGGGCGCCACGCTTCATTTCGACCGCCGACCCGCGGTTTTGCGCTGCAACACCTGCCATCACCAGTATCCCCTCGGTGAAATCCTGCAGCCCTGCCCGAACTGTCAAAGTGTGGACATTTATATTGAAGAAGGCGAAGAATTGCTCGTGCATCATATCGATATCCTGAAAGAGGAAACTTAAATGCCCCAACGCGTTGAAATTGTAAAAAGAATCATGGATTCTAATGATCGCCTGGCTCAAAACAACCAGGCATTGCTTGACCAACACCAAATCTATGGGATTAACCTGATGGCTTCACCCGGAGCCGGAAAAACCAGCTTCATCCTCGAAACGATCAAGCGTTTGCCTGCCAATATTAAGCTTGGCGTTATTGAAGGCGACACCGCCCCGGTCACAATCGATGCGGACAAAATCGTTGCGGCTGGCATGCCCGCGGTGCAGATTAACACTGGCGGTGACTGCCACCTCGACGCGAACATGATTGAGATGGCGCTGGCTGAGCTGCCATTGGAAGAGCTTGAATTGATTATTGTTGAGAATGTCGGCAACCTCATCTGCCCCGCGTCCTTCCAGCTCGGCACGCATGCCAATGTGCTGATCGCGTCCGTTCCAGAAGGCGATGACAAGCCCTACAAGTACCCAAACATCTACCGCGGGTTGGATGTGCTCATCATCAACAAGATCGATCTGACCCCTTATATTGACTTCCGTATGGATTACTTTACACAGGGTGTTGAGATGCTCAACCCGGGACTGAAGACTTTCCCCGTCAGCGCCAAAACCGGCGAAGGGTTTGACGCCTGGATCTATTGGCTCACCGAAAAGGTCAAAGCAAAGTAAGGCGCTATGCCCCCGATCAACAAGCGGCTCCACATCACAGGCATTGTGCAGGGTGTGGGTTTTAGACCGACCGTTTTCAACCTCGCCGGGAAGTACCAGCTAACCGGTTGGGTGCTCAACAACGCCCACGGCGTTGAGATTGAACTTCACGGCGCCGCGGAGCAAATTCAGGCATTCACGCAGGATTTGCGCCAGAATCCACCTCCGCTGGCAATAATTGACAGCTTTTCGGAGGAGGACGCGCCGGCGATTCCCTTTGCTGATTTCCAAATCCGGCATAGCGAAGACAACGCTTCCGAATTTCTTCCGGTTTCTCCCGATTTAACTATCTGCCCGGACTGTGAACGGGAACTTTTCGACCCATCAAACCGCCGCTTCCGCTACCCCTTCATCAACTGCACTCACTGCGGACCACGCTTCTCCATCGTAAGGGGCATACCCTATGACCGCCCAAACACCAGCATGGCGGGTTTTCCTCTTTGCCCGGATTGCGCCAGCGAGTATCACGACCCCACCAATCGGCGTTTTCACGCCCAGCCGATCGCCTGCCCGGTCTGCGGTCCGCATATTTGGTATGAAGAAGGCGGTCAACTTGAGGCTGACCGTGAAACGGCGCTTCAAGCAGCTCGAAGCGCGCTCAGCTCGGGGAAGATCCTGGCGGTAAAGGGGTTGGGCGGTTTTCATCTCGTTTGCGACGCCCAGAATCCGCAGGCATTGGAAGAGCTGCGCGCGCGAAAGCGCCGCAGCGGTAAACCTTTCGCGCTGATGGCGTTCAACCTTAAGGTAATCCAAAAATTCGCGCGCGTTAGCCCCGAGGAGCAAAAACTGCTCACCTCAACGGTGTCGCCCATCGTGCTGCTCGAGCTCACCCCTCAAGGGAAAGAACTGGCAAAGCTCGTCGCCCCGGACCAAAACCGCCTGGGTTTCATGCTGCCTTACACGCCTCTCCATCTTTTACTGCTCGAACCAGCACCCAACTTCCCCGAAGTCCTCGTGATGACCAGCGGCAACCTCAGCGAAGAACCAATCGCCTTCACCAACGAAGACGCCCGCCAGCGTTTGTCCAATTTGGCAGACGGCTTCCTGCTGCATGACCGCCCAATTCACATGCGGGTGGATGATTCGGTTGTCTCAATCATTGATGGCACCCCGCACCTTCAGCGCAGGGCGCGTGGCTACGCGCCGCTGCCGGTTCAACTCCCGGTCAGCGCCATCCCCAGCCTGGCTTGCGGAACTGAACTAAAAAACACCTTTTGTCTTGCCCGCGAGCGCTACGCCTTCGTCAGCCATCACATTGGCGACCTCGAAAACCAAGAGACTCTCACCGCCTTTGAAGCCGCCATAAGCCACTATGAAAGGATTTTCCGCATCCAACCCCAGCTTTTGGCTGCCGATCTCCATCCGGACTACCTTGCCAGCCGCTATGCCCGCCAGCGGGCAGCCGATGAGAACCTGCCGTTAGTAGAAGTGCAGCATCATCATGCCCATATCGCCTCCTGTATGGCGGACAATGGGCTTAGCCACCTGGCGCAAGTCATCGGCCTGGCGTTTGACGGCACTGGCTATGGCACTGATGGCAAGATCTGGGGCGGAGAGGTCCTCCTCGCCAATTGGGGCGGTTTTGAGCGCCTATTTCATTTCGAATACATGCCGCTTCCTGGCGGTGAGGCTGCGGTGCGCAAACCTGCCCGTATGGCGTATAGTCTGACTCTTCAAGCGGGAATCGACCCGAACCGTTTCCCTTTTCGCTTTCATCATGCCCTGGACGCTCAGGAACAGGCAGCGATCGCCAGTCAAATCAAAACGGGTTTCAACACACCCCTCACCAGCAGCCTTGGTCGGTTGTTTGATGGTGTGGCGGCCCTGATTGGTCTCCATCAGCAAATTACTTACGAGGCTCAAAACGCGATCGCGCTCGAAGCGATTGCCGATCCTGATGAAAAAGTGAGGTACGACTTCCCCTTGCAGGATGGTCAAATCCTCGTTACGCCCGCCATCCGCGCCATCGTCCGAGACTTGGAACAGAAAGTCTCCCCTGGAGTGATTTCAGCCCGTTTTCACAACGGTCTTACGGCTTGCGCTGTGACGGTCTCGGAAAAAGTCAGAGCTCAAACAGGCTTGCGCCAGGTAGCATTATCTGGTGGAGTGTGGCAAAATAAAACACTGATTAAACAAACTATTTCCGCGCTCAATGCCTCTGGTTTTGAAGTCCTCTTCCCGCGCAAACTGCCGACCAATGATGGCGGCGTTTCGCTCGGGCAGATACTTGTGGCGCTGGCTGTCAGCGGCAATTTGAAGGAGTAAAAATGTGTCTGGGAATCCCAGGTAAGGTCCAAAAACTGTATGATCAAGACGGCACGCCTATGGCTGCGGTCGATTTTGACGGCGTGCAGCAGGCTGTTTGCGTCGCCACCACCCCCGAAGTCCAGGTTGGGCAATACGTGTTAGTCCATGCGGGTTTCGCTCTAAACATCCTGAGCGATTATGAAGCAGAAGAAACGCTCAAAATTCTGCGGGATTTGGCGGATTTTAACGCGAATCTGCCTGAAGAAGACTTGCGCCAATGACCGACACGCCTCTTAATACCCGTGACGCGTCGCTGACCAAAGCGATTATGGAGAAAATCCGCCGCGTCACCACTCAGCCGTGGAATATCATGGAAATTTGCGGCGGGCAGACGCACGCCATCATGCAGTACGGTCTCGATCAACTTCTTCCGCCAGAAATCACTCTCATCCACGGTCCAGGCTGCCCGGTGTGTGTCACCTCGCTGGAAGCTGTCGAACAAGCGTTGCAAATCGCTGCCCGCCCGGAAGTAATTTTTACCACCTTTGGCGATATGCTCCGCGTGCCCGGAAACAAGGCTGATCTCTTTACAGCCCGCTCCCAAGGGGCGGATGTAAGGGTGGTGTACTCACCGTTGGACGCGCTGAAATTCGCCCAAGCCAACCCGGAAAAACAGGTCGTATTTTTCGCGATCGGTTTCGAAACTACCGCGCCAACCATTGCCAGCACCATTTTGCTGGCGGAGAAAAACGACATCAGAAACTTTTCGATCCTCCCGGCAAATGTATTGGTGCCTCCCGCGATGCATGCCATTCTCTCCAATCCATCCAACCGTGTGCAGGGCTTCCTCGCCGCGGGGCACGTCTGTGCTGTGATGGGCTATCACGAATACCCACCGATTGCTGAGCAATACCGCATCCCAATCGTCGTAACTGGATTCGAACCAGTAGACCTTGCCGCGGGTATTCTGATGACCGTGCGGCAGCTCGAATCGGGTCAGCACGAGGTCGCCAACGCCTATCCGCGCTTTGTTACCCGCGAAGGCAACCAAACCGCCCAGAACATCATCTCGCGCGTTTTTGAACCTGTTGACCGCCAATGGCGCGGCATTGGCAGGATTCCACTTTCGGGGCTTGGTTTGCGCCCGGATTATGCCTCTTTCAACGCCGTGAACCGCTTCGAGCTCGACACCACACCGCTGCAGGAATCGCCGCTTTGTATCGCCGGCAAGGTGCTCAGCGGCGTTGCCAAACCTTTCGAATGCCCCGCTTTTGGCGTGGAATGCACCCCAACCCACCCACTCGGCGCGCCGATGGTCTCTGCTGAGGGGGCTTGCGCCGCCTATTATCGCTATCACAGGACGCGCGCATGACCGAGCCAACTTTGCCCATCCTTGAGGGACCCAACTGTCCGCTCCCAATTTCCGATCGCGGACAAATCGTGATCGGACACGGCAGCGGCGGTCAGATGACTCATGATTTAATTCGCGACGTCTTTCAAAAGCGCCTCTCAAACCCAATCCTCAACACCGCTAACGACGCGGCAATCCTTCCTCAAGCTCCTGCCGGTCAGCGCCTGGTCGTTTCTACGGATGCTCACATCGTTTCGCCGCTTTTCTTCGCTGGTGGTGATATCGGTCGACTGGCAGTATGCGGCACAGTTAATGATGTCGCTATGCTTGGCGCGCAGCCGAGCTTCCTGACTGCCACTTTTATCCTCGAGGAAGGCTTTCCGATAAGTGACCTCGAAGCCATCGTCGATTCGTTCGCGGCTGCGTGTGTGGAGGCTGGCGTGGAGCTGGTTGCCGCCGACACCAAAGTGACTGAACATGGGAAGTCGGACAAACTCTTCATCAGCACCACCGGCTTTGGCTGGGCGGACAGCAATCTCACCATTGGCGGAGAGCAAGCCAAAGCAGGGGACGCGGTGATCCTTTCTGGCGCGGTTGGCAATCACGGAATCGCGGTGGCTGAGGCGCGCGGCAATTTGGGCTTCTCGAGCTCAGTGCGTTCGGATACCGCTCCGCTGAACCATCTTGTTGCGGCTTTGCTTGATGCCAACCTGGATGTTCACGTTCTGCGCGACCCAACCCGCGGCGGGCTGGCAACCACCCTGGTCGAAATCGCGCGTCAGAGCCAGGTTAACATCCAGCTGGAAGAAGATGCCATCCCAATCGACAAACCTGTGCGCAAGGCTTGTGACCTGCTGGGGCTTGACCCTCTTTATTTAGCGAATGAGGGCAAGCTGATCCTCATTTTGCCCGCCCATCAAGCTGAAAGCGCCCTGAACATCCTTCGCGCGCGCCAATACGGCGAGGGCGCCGCCCTGATCGGTCAGGTTCTTGAGCCCTCTCGCGGGCAGCTTTGGATAAAAACTCCCTTCGGCACAACCCGCATCCTTGATATGCTGGCTGGCGAGATGCTTCCCCGCATTTGCTAAGGAAGGATGAACGCGTGCGGTTGTTTCAGCGTTATTTCACTGTTTCCACGGTTCTAATTAGTCTGATTCTGACTTCTTGCCAAATAAATGCCCCAACAATTATCTCCACTCCTGAGCTATCAACCACCGCTCCAACATTAACTCCTATTCAGAACCATATTAATCCAACGCCTGCTATTACCGCCACGCTCACAGCAACCCCAAACGCCGAGGAAGAGCCTGTCAACTTTCAAGGGGCGCTCATTGACGGCGTAGACTGGTACGTGCTGATTCAAGACGCGTCAACCAATCAGACGATCTTCGAGCTCAACCCAAATACGCCCTTTCCGCCGGCATCGATGATTAAAGTCCCGACAGCGTTAGCAGTTCTAAGCATTCTCGAAGATCAGGGGCGAACTCTGGATGATCTGAAAGCTTACGGCATTTCAGGGCGTAATTTTAACAGCCTGCTTGAAGCCATGATCGTCCGCAGTGAAGAATCTGCTACTGATGCCTTGGAATACTTTGCGCGCGGCGGTAACCAATTGCGCGTAAAGCTTGATAGTTGGGGGCTGACAAACACAAAATATGATCCTCGCGTCAGTACAGCCGCGGAACTTCTCACGTCTTTGCGGCTGCTCAATACCAACACGGTCCTAACCGCGGAAAATTCTCAATTTTTGCTGACTTTGATGGGAACGTACACAGAAAACGACCACATCCTGCTCGGCAAGCTGACGGAAGCGCTGCCAGATTGCGTGTTTTTGAACAAACGCGGCACCATGCTCCGTCCAACAATCGCGTCCGACATGGGCATCCTGCGCTGCGGAGAACATAGCTGGTATTTGGTGGTCGCCGGAACCCCCGCGGCGGATTCTACGGCAACATTTGAAGACATTCAGGCGTCTATCGAAACCTTCGCGCTGACCCTCGCGCAGTTTGTCCGGCAGCAGCTGACCCAGCCTTGAACTTTCCCGGCGATAAATTGAGCCTTCCCGATCGCTTGAAACTTGCCTATCCGCAAAGTATACTTAACAGATAATTGATCAACCATGAGGACACTATGAAAATTGATTTTCAGGAAACTACCGACGACCTGGCAAAACGCATCGACATCCACAGTCGTTATGGATCAAAAGATATCGACACCTGGATGCTGGAAGTGCTGAAGTTGCAGCCGGGAATCAAAATTTTGGATGTCGGCTGCGGCTCGGGCAAACAATGTTTTTCCTACTTTCACCATTTGAACGGCAACGCCGAGATCACCGGCACGGACGTGTCTGAGTCGCTGCTGGATGACGCCCGTGAGCGCAACAAAGCCGTCGACCACGCCGTCGACTTTAAGCACTTGGACTTCAACGAAGAATTCGACCTGCCTTCTAACCATTTCGACTTGGTATCCGCCTGCTTTGCCATTTATTACGCGCAGGATATCCCGTTCACGCTCAGCGAGATGCACCGCGTGCTCAAACCAGGTGGTCGCCTCTTCACTACCGGACCAATGCCGAGCAATAAGCAGGTCTTTTATGACATCATCCGCGAAGCCACCGGCAAGCCAATCCCCCCGATGCCCGGCAGTTCGCGCTATGCCTCCGAAATCTACGGCACCATGCAGAAGCTTTTCACCTCCACCGAGCAACACATCTTCGAGAACCCCCTGATCTTTGATTCAGCTGAACCTTTTATGGTTTACACCCGCGCCTCAATGTCCGAAGACCGCCGCTTGTGGAATTCTCTCTTCGAAACGCATGATCAGTTTGAGGACGTGATGAACCAGATCGAAGAGGTTGCCAACAAATGGCTCACCCGCGACGGTCAGATCGTGATGACCAAGGTTGTGGGCGGCTTCATCGCCACCAAGTAGGCGCTATGAATAACATGACCTTTTTTGGCGCGTCCCTGCTCTTTTTAGGAGCGCATCCGGACGATATCGAGCTCGGCTGCGGAGCTTTCATTTCTGATATGATCGGAAACGCGAATATCCACTGCATGACCTTTTCGGATAATCAAAAAAACCCCGACCTTCAGCACCTGGTAACTGAACATTACGCCAGCATGCGCCAGTTGGGACTGCGGGATGACCAAATCGAACTTGGTCAATTCGAAACACGACGATTTCCGGACTTCCGGCAGGAGATCCTTGAGAAAATGCTCGCGCTCAGGCGAGAATACCAACCTGAAATAGTTTTTGTCCATACAGCGCAAGACATCCACCAAGACCATCAAACCGTCACGCAAGAAGCCACGCGCGCCTTTCGCGGCTGCACGGTGCTCGGCTTTGATGTGCTGCGCAGCAGTTATGGTTTCTTTCCGCACTTTTTAGCGGAAGTCACAGAGCAGGCGGTTGAAACGAAAATCGCGGCGCTAAATAAATACAGCACTTACGCAAATCGCTATTATTTTTTTCCCGAGATCATCCGCGCCACTGCCATCCGCCACGGCGCGCTTGCCGAGCGCCCCTTTGCTGAGGGGTTCGATATTATTCGCATTGTTGGAGAATTTTATAAAAAAGCTGAAAAAAAACTTTAACTCGAAACCCACTTTCTTATACGTTTCCGGTTTCAAGGGCACAATAATCTAAACAAATAGAGGCTGACCATAATGATCAGCCTCATTTATTATCTATCCCTCGTCATCGCGAGCGCAGCGCGGCGATCTCCCATTTGATTAAGCCCGCCACACGTCATCGCGAGCGCAGCACGGCGATCTCCCATTTGATTAAGCCCGCCATTCGTCATCGCGAGCGCAGCACAGCGATCTCCCATTCGATTAAGCCCGCCACACGTCATCGCGAGGGCAGCCTGATCTTGCATGGTCTCCTGATTACGCAGTATCCCTATGGGACCGTGCAAGTCAGATCTTTCGCTCGGTCAGAAGACCGGCGAGATCGGCGTATCTTAATGAATAGATAGTCAAATAATAGGTAAATAGTCGTAGGGGCGAAGCAGCCCTTCATTAACGTATTGGGGAAGGCAAAGGTTTTTTGTGGGGTTGCTTCGCTCCTACCGTATGCACAACATTGTTCTTGCATGCTCCCCTGATTACGCAGTATCCCTGTGGGACCGTGCAAGACGTTCGAAACCACACGCTCGGTCGGAAGACCGGCGAGAACAAAATTTCCAGGTTTAAGGGCTCAATAATCTAAACAAATAGAGGCTGACCGTAACGGTCAGCCTCTTGCAACACACCACCGGCTAAAGGTTTGCAATTTTCGCGTTGATATCAGATTTCCGCGACCGCGGCGAGACATACGGACGGACGTTGGCGGAATCATACGGGAACCACAAAATTTTATCCGGAACCATCCAACCATCCGTCAGATAAATATTTTCCTTAAATTGCACCGCCAGGAGCTTGTTATCCACCTGAACCACAGTGCCTTTCAGCCAGCCTCTCACGCGCTGACCCGTTTTATCCTCATGGTCGCAGTTCACCTCAATCCTGTCGCCCACTTCGTACACTTTTTCCTCTTCTGGAGGACGCATGTAATTCCCACTTTTCATCTTCTTCTCCTTGTTTTTCCTTCTCAGCTCGCTTCAAACTTCTGCATCAGACGTTCGCGCAAGTCGTCTTTCGTTTTGTCATCAGGGATTCGTTCGATGATTTCATCAAAGAACCCTTCCACAATCAACCGCTCAGCCTCAACCCGAGGTATCCCGCGGGCTGCCAAATAGAATAGTTCAGTCTCGTCAATCCTGCCCACTGTCGCGCCGTGTGAACAGCTGACGTCGTCGGCGCAGATCTCAAGCCCTGGAATAGATTTCACATCAGAGCGTTCCCCGAGCATCAGGTTTTGATTGGACTGGTAGCCATCGGTTTTCTGCGCCGCGGGGTCCACATAGACCATACCGCGCCAGATCGCTTCTCCGTTGCCAATCGCCGCCCCTCTGAACAGCAGATTGCTCCGCGTGCGCGCCGCCAGGTGATTCTGGACGGTATCCATGCTGATTCTCTGCCCCTCAGACGGGAAATATTCACCGGCAACTTCCGCCACAGCGCCTTCACCAACCAGGTCCACCTCAAGGCTTTGCTTGCCTAGCTCTGTCGCCGCCGCGGAATAAATCCAGGTTAGATTGGCGTTTTTCTGCAATCTGGCCTGGCTGTAACTGAGGTTGATCACATACTGTTGGTAGATGGATATGTCTGTATAGTTTAGTTTTGCGCCGTCTTCCAGGATCACATCCGTCTTCCCGAGGTGAGACACCAACCCCATTTGCGCTGAAGGCTGTGTCTTAAAATCGAGTACCAAGCTCAGCTCCGCCCCTGCTTCAAGCCAAATGAGCGAGCGCGTCAGGCTTAGCCCAGGTTCCATTCGCCCTCGCAAACGGGCAATCGCGACTCCGTCAACTTTTATGCCGCGCGGGACGAAAACAAACAAGCCGTTACGTCCAAGCGCCTCAGCCAGAGTCTGAAGTTTGTCGCTGGAGGTTCCGTCTACTTGCTGAAGCAGCTGACTGGTCAAGCCTGGCCGTTGCCGAAGCGCTTCAGCGAGCCTGGTGATCACCACACCTTCAGGCAGCGGGTTCAGCCGATCGGTACCGGCTTCATCCGGCAGTATGTGTTCAATATCAAGGCTCAGCTGTGGTTCCGCCCACAATTTTGCCTCATTTAACCTCATCCCCGAAAAGTCCAACCAGCGCCATTTTTCGACCTTAATAGTCGGAAACGGCAGCGCGGAGGCTTTCATCCAAATTGGGTCAAAGGCAGTTTTGATTTCCTTTGGCAGCCAACTGGAGGCTTCATCAAAAGCTGCCTGCCAGTGTGTCGGGGTTTGCTCGATGCCAAAAACGGATGGGTATGTTACTTCAGGATTGTGCATCTTTTACCCAACCGATCCCACCATCTGAAGTTGTACCAGACGGTTCATTTCAACCGCGTATTCCATCGGCAATTCCTTCACCAGTGGCTCAATAAAACCGGAGACCACCATCGTGGTCGCTTCCTCATCGCTGAGTCCGCGGCTGTTAAGGTAGAAAAGCTGCTCCTCGCCAATTTTGCTCACAGTAGCCTCGTGACCAATAGTCACATCCTTTGAACCGCTGTCGATAGTTGGGTAGGTATCGGAGCGCGCTTGCGAGTCAAGCAAGAGCGCGTCGCAAACCACGCTCGACTTGATATTCTTAAGCCCGCGCGCCACCTTCACCAAACCCCGATATGAAGACCGACCGGTGCCCCTTGAGATGGATTTGGAGGTAATTTTGCTGCTGGTATTGTTGGCAAAGTGCACCATTTTAGCTCCCGCGTCCTGAAGCTGTCCTGAGCCAGCAAATGCCACGGAGAGCATTTCTCCGTGCGCGCCTTCTCCGCGCAGAAAACAAGACGGATACTTCATGGTCACCTTAGAGCCAAGATTGGCATCCACCCATTCCATTGTCCCGTTTTCCCAGACCGATGCCCGCTGGGTCACCAGGTTATATACATTCGCGGACCAGTTTTGGATGGTCGTATAGCGAACGCGCGCGTTTTTCTTCACAACGATTTCAATCACACCGCTATGGAAGGATTCGGTAGTATAGAGAGGCGCTGTGCAGCCCTCCACATAATGTACCTGAGCGCCTTCGTCAGCAATAATCAGCGATCGCTCAAACTGCCCCATGTTGGCATTGTTCAAACGGAAATAAGCCTGAAGCGGCAAGTCCACTTTAACGCCCTTGGGTACATAAACAAACGATCCGCCTGACCAAACAGCGCTATTAAGCGCCGCAAATTTGTTATCCTGAATAGGAACGACGGTCGAAAAATATTCGCGAAACAGCTCAGGATATTGCTTAAGCCCATTCTCGATGCTGAGGAAGATTACTCCTTGCTTTTCAAGCGCTTCCTGAACGTTGTGATAGACCATTTCAGAGTCATATTGCGCGCCAACGCCAGCCAGGAATTTTTGTTCCGCTTCAGGGATGCCCAGCTTGTCGAAAGTATTTTTGATCGTATCCGGCACGTCCTCCCAGGATTTTTGATCGATTTCGGCAGGACGGACATAAT